>JAJRWU010000095.1 GCA_024276655.1 Planctomycetota bacterium | reverse complement strand
CCTTGCCCATGCTAGATTCCCTCCTAAACATGCTAGATTCACCAACCAACCGAAAAAGCATAGCACAACGCGACAAATGCAGGAATCCAAATCCCATCTCCTCCCGAGGCGGCAAAGTGCGTTCCTGCACCCCCTGGGGCAATACCAAGCAACCTAACCTAGCCCTTTCGGCGGGCTTGCAGTATCATTTTCTCATTGGTTACTCTCGCTCACCCTGAGGTGCAAGCATCTGTGCGTCATCAACATATCACTAAAGATTCAGAACTGCGGGAATTCTGCCAGTCGTTGGTTGATGTGCGCGTGATAGGCTTCGATACGGAATTTGTGTCGGAGGGGAACTATCGCCCGGAGTTGTGTTTGATCCAAGTCGCGACCGACGAACATCTGGCCGTGATAGACCCGTTCACCATCGACGACCTCACGCCGTTTTGGAATTTATTGGCCGACGGCGAACACGTTTCCATAGCGCACGCCGCCCGCGAAGAGTTGCGATTTTGCCTAGACTCCGTAAAAAAACGTCCCACTCGACTTTTCGATACGCAAATTGCCGCCGGTTTGGTGGGGCTCGAATACCCGGCCTCGTTCGCCAATTTGGTGCAAAAGATTTTGGGCACGACGCTACCCAAGGGGGAAACACGCACCGATTGGCGGCGGCGGCCGCTCTCCGCCCGGCAAATCGATTACGCACTGCACGACGTCATTCACCTAGCCCCTCTCCATGACGACTTAAGTAAACGGCTCCAACGGCTCGGCCGCACAACTTGGCTCGACGACGAAATGCAGCAGTGGCAGTTGGGCGTGGAAGCCTATGAAACCCAGCAGGTGCAATGGCGGCGCGTCAAGGGAATTGCCAATCTTTCCAGCCGCTCATTAGCCGTATTGCGCGAACTTTGGATCTGGCGAGACGACATCGCGCGGTCGCGCAACTCACCAGCCAAACGCGTACTGCGAGACGATTTGATGGTCGAACTGGCCAAAATCCAATCGTCGGACGAAGCCCGCATCTCCTCCATTCGAGGACTGGAACGTCGCGACCTGCAACGACAGCTTCCGCAAATATCGACAGTCATCGCCAAGGCGTTGGCGTTGGCGAAATCGGAATGTCCGCCATCGGCGCGAAGAAAATCGGCGCCGCAACTGACCGTTCTGGGGCAGTTTCTCAACACGGCGCTTTCCAGTATTTGCCGGGCGGCGAACCTGGCGCCGGGAATCGTTGGCGGCGTGCAAGATTTACGCGACCTAGCGGCCTACCGGCTGAACCTCGACCCGCAAAAATCGGGTGAGAAACCGGCCTTGGCGCAAGGCTGGCGGGCCGAAATCGTGGGCTGCGTGATCGATGATTTGTTAGAGGGAAAAACCGCCATCATGATCGACGACCCGCTTTCCGACCAACCCTTGAAACTCGCGCCTCGAGAGCAATAGCCGCTATGCAACTTTGGCAGGTCTTGGTGCTGGCGGTGGTTCAAGGAGTGACGGAGTTTTTGCCGGTTAGCTCTTCGGGCCATCTGGTGTTGGTCGCGAGCCTGTTTCCCGACAGCGGCAATCTGGACGTGGTCGAGGTCAATATTGTGTTGCACGCCGGCACGCTGGCCTCAATTCTGGTGTTCTACCACCGCAAGATCTGGGAACTGCTCACCACGCAACGGCGGGCGATTTTGATCGTTGCCGCAGCCACGTTGCCCACCGTGATCATCGGTCTCGCGATCCGCCTTTCGGCCAAGAGCTTGCTAGGCAGTCCGACATTGGCGGCGGCGATGTTGCTCGTCACCGGCGCGGTGCTTTTGGCGGGCAGGCGTTTCCAGCAAGGGCAAGGCGAATACCGGGCGTTGTCTCCCAGAGCCGCATTTTTTGTGGGCGTGTTGCAGGGGATTGCCGTCTTGCCGGGCATTTCGCGCAGCGGAACCACGATAACGGCCGCCATGGCGCTCGGCCTATCTCCTCGTTCGGCCGCCACCTTTTCCTTCCTGCTCGCGATTCCCGTCATCGCCGGCGCGGGGCTTTTGGAATCGGTCGCGATGTTCAAGGGAGAAGGCGCAAGCACGGCCCTTCCGTATTTGGCGGCGGGGACGCTGATGGCCTTTCTGGTCGGTTTGGCGTCGTTATGGGGTTTGGTGCGCTGCTTGGAATCGGGCAAATTCCATTGGTTCGCTTGGTGGTGCATTCCACTCGGCGCCCTGTTTCTCCTCGGCCGCCTGGTTTTCTGATTCTAACCTGGCGTTACGGCGCCGAACTGGGCGCCGCAATAGGTGGATAGATATAAGCGCCATCTATGGCCATGCCTGCAATGGATGACCCGTTGTAGCTCATCGCGATCTTAAGTGGATATTGATTTCGAATTTCGATTACTTTAGCAGCCAGAGGGTCCTCGCGATTCACGAGTTTTATCTGAAAGGCATCCAGCCATTGGTTTTTTTTCTTACCGACGCGCCGCAGGACTTCGCCGTACGCATTGCGAATGTTGCCATCGTTAATCTCGGCTGACGCGATATACAAGTACCACTCTTCCGAATCAGCAGGGTTGAGCCAGAAAGCAACATCAACCGAGAAACAATCGCTGAAATCGTGGGCGAACTCCTCGCCCGCCTTGATTTGTTCATTTACCAGTGATTCTTGACCCATTGCAGTACTCCGTCTGGGTTATCCGTGAGCGCATCAAACAATTCTTCCGCTTGTTGTTGCGATGTCAAACGATAGCGGGTTTTTTCAGACCAGTCCTTCGCAAGCAGCCAGTTGTCGCCAAGCTGCGTATTAGCTGCTGTTGCGCGACCACGTTCAGCAATTAAATCAGCTTGTTTGACCAAGGTTTCGAGATCGTGCGTCCAGCATTTTTCGGCGAACCTCTTGTCTTCAAAGATGATTCCGGTCCGTTCGACATATGCGAGAACGCATGACTTCAACGCACATTCAAGCGCATATCCCGCCAGATAATACGCACCAGACCAGCCAGACGCCGCCAGTAACGCCGTGGCGTCCTCAATTCGTTCATCAGATAGTGGCTGAAGATCCGCACGATTCACGTTTAGACTCCCGAACGTTCTTCTGGCAAACGTTTGCATTCACTAGCAACTCTCGGTTTCAGAGTGGCGAGTGAACCACTGTCTGATGTAGCGTATTGGTCTTGTCGGTAACGGCCACCGTACGCACCCTTTGATCGTCTAACTTGATTCTCGCAACCTATAGCATTGACTATAGCCGATGCCGCCATGGTGTCAATTTACTGTTTTGGGCCCGAGTTATATCGCTCACGGTTGAAAATGTCGCATTTTTCGTTTAACGGCAAGCCGAAGGCGGCTGTGTTTTGAGCCCACGCGTTCGGGCAATACAGAAAAACACAGTCGCCTTCGGCTTGCCGTTAAACGAGACACTACTAGCCGCGTGACGTATATGTAGAATTCCCAAACGCGAATTGATAGGAATGGAATGCCCCCATTTTTTTGTACCAGGGGTTATGAGAGTGCGGCCTTGCCTTAGTACCATTGGTACGCGTAGCGTTGAAATTTGGCGATCGCGGCGTCTCGGTGGCGCGGGTCCTGGTAATCGGTGAGCAGCGCGTGGTGTTGCTTGAGCCGCCGCAACAGCATTTGCCGGGAGCCTTGCCAGGCGGTCCAACCTTGGTCTTGCAGACTGGCGTCTTCCCGCAGGGCGATTTCATACTGCCGAGATAACAACGCGCGCACGCCCTCTTTGATGATTTGGTCGTTGCAATGAAGCAGCGGCGGCAAGAGGAGCAAGCCTTCGGCGTCGATCGGATGTTCGCTGATCTGCACCGCCGGCGGCAGATCGCCCTCTAGGACGCGCGCCACGTTGTACCGCATCACGATCGCATCGACGGGCGTCAAGGCGAACAGATAAACCGCCAACGCCAACACCCACAACTGGCGCCGCACCAGCCAGATAAAATCTCGCGATCTGGCGATCTTGAAAAGCACCAGCGCGAAACCGGCCAACACCGCCGAAATGCCGAAAACTCCGATCACCCGCATTCTGGTCATGCCGTTGAATTCAACGTAAATCGACAACCGGTGGTACACCGTGGCGGCCAAGAGGATATTCTCCACGCTCCAGATCCAGGCCAAACGGCGCAACGATGCCTGGCGCGGGTCGTGCAAAATACCGCCGCGAAAAACCAGCGAAAGAATCATCGTGGCCAGCGCCAAGGCGACGGTCAGCCAGAAAGCGCCTTCATGTGCATAGCCTGAATAATAAAAACCGGGCGGCGGCTCGCGAAACCAAAGCGTCTTGAATTCAAACACCAGATAAGCGGCGAAAAGTCCGATCACGGTCAGCAACATATTCCGATACGGCAAAAAGAGCATGGCGGGCGCGGGCTTGAACGGCGATAACTCCGCCTCCGCAGCGCCCGGCGTCGTTTCTTGCTGTAGCGATTCTCGCATCACGGGGCAAATCGCGCCGGTCGCGATCCAGATCGCGGCCAGCCAAAAGAGAATTTCAAAAGGCGTCGGCCCCCGCGCAAGCAACCACTCGCGCAGCGTCGTAAAGAACGCCTCCAAGCCGCTGCTGAATGACGAGAGTAAATCGGGGTTCGCCAATAGAAACAACACGCCGAAGACGACAAAAGCGGCCACCGGCAACAACGTGTTCAACCACCGGATCCGGCTTAACGGGAGTCTCGCGAATTTGGCTAGGCGCCACTGCTGCTTGAGCCCCATGTAACCGGCCAAAATAGTTTGCGAGGCGAACACCGCCGTTTCCAACACATAAGGCCGAAGCCCGGAAAGCGTCATCGCGAAGGCGGCCAGCAAGCCGAAGCCGGCAACCGCCAGCAACGTCGAACCACACCAAACCAGTCGGATCGCCAAAAGCGCCAGCATGACGCCGATGACCACGATATCGGTTTTGCGCCGCAAGCGAAAAACGCCCATGCACAATAACAACGGCGCCAGCGCGAAGAGCAGGGCCAATCCGGCAAAGCCATGTCCCCGGTAGATCGTGAGATCCGCCAAGGCGGCCAGCGACACCGCCGCCGCCGGCTGCCGCCACGGAAAAGCGGTTGTGTGTTCGTCGAACGAGGCATCCAGAAATTCGACGGGAGCCGACGGCTCGAAAACCGATTCGGAAACATTCTCGGACATCGCTTTCTCCCTCCAGCGATTCGCGGCGGCGAAATGATAACCCGCGCCGCATGGTTTGCCACGCTTGCATCATAACAACATCGGTACGTCGCACGGCTACCCATGGTTCGTTTAACGGCAAGCCGAAGGCGGCTGCGTTCTTCTGTTTTGTCCATACGCGCTGGCTCAAAACGCAGCCGCCTTCGGCTTGCCGTTAAACGAATAGGCGCCATTTTTAACCGTGAGCGGTATCAAGGAGTTTACTGCAATCAAGGGCGAGAAACGTCAACCCGCGTGCCGGCCTTGTTGGTTGATACGCGCGAAAAGGTCGTTGAGCACCCAGTGGAACAGGCACAAGTGAATGCTCTCGACCATGCCCATGTCGGAGAGCGCCACGTGGCAACCGTGCTGCTGCATTTCCTTCAGTTTGCCGCCGCCGTAGCCGGTGAGGCCGAAGGTGGTCAGTCCATGACGATTGGCCCAGTCGACGGCGTTTAACACATTAGGACTATTTCCCGAACCGCTGATGGCAATCACTAAGTCGCCCTCGCCGCCGTAGTTCATGAGCTGTTGCACGAAGATTTGGTCGTACGATAAATCGTTGCCGACGGCCATCAGCCAACCGGCGTTGTCGGTCAGGCTGAGCACCTTGAGCCGCTTGCGGTCTTCGTTCATGAGTTCGCTTTCGGGCAGCGAGCTTTTACCCAAGTCTTCGGCCATGTGGCTGGCCGTCGTGCCCGACCCGCCATTGCCGAAAATGTAAACGAATTTGCCTTGCTCCCAGGCCGCGAAGAGTAGGTCGGCCCATTGTTGCAGCGACGCCTGATCCACACGAGCCACTTCGGCTTGCAGGCGGTCGAGGTATTCTCCGGAATTTAATGTGACACCCAGCATGGGCTCTCCTTATGATGTTTTTCTCCGGCGATTTACCCGCCTTCAACACTGCTGTTTATGCATGATGTTTTCGACAATTCATTCAAGTCATGCAATGAATATACCACGGAGATTACAGAGTTTGATCGTCGGCCGTTGCTTTCAAGTCATGAAGTTTTGGCTTACTTTTCTCCGCGGCCCTCTGCGTCTTTGCGAACTCTGCGTTTCCTTTCCCTCGTTGATTCCAGAGAACCATGCAGCCGAGAGACTTCGGTTCAACGCAGAGGCCGCAAAGACGCGCAGAGGGCCGCAGAGTCGAACCGCGCCATAGCCGGTTTGCAACTTATATTCTTTCTTATCTTCCCCATATTTCCTCTGTGGTCTCGGTGTGCTCTGTGGTGAAAACGTTTTCCGTTGCGGCCAACGGCCGCGTTCTGTTTCCCTTAGAGCTCCTAACATAACCCCTGTTTGGCGTTTCAAACACGGAGTTTGATGCTGACCCACCAAGTTGTGTTAGAATGTTTTAGCTTTCCTGGTTTCTTATAAACAACAGGCTTTCAATGCCCGCCTGCAATGAATAATAGTCACTTCAACGACACTCGCTTTCAAGAACGGGAGCAAGTGTTTCTTCCCGAGGACGATACAAAAATGCAATAGGGAACATCAGCAATGCGGTGAAGGCGAACATTCCGCTCTTGGGCCATCCTAGCATGAGGATGATCTGATCGAACACGCCATAAAGCAGTGCTGCAATGATGATGGCCAGCCAATTGGCCTGATTCATCGCGGCAATCGTGCAGCCCTTCAAACCAGCCGGCGGGCGAGACTGCAAAAACACCTGCAACGGAACAGCGAACAGTCCGGTCGATATTCCCATAAGAATCAAGGCCGCCAAGCTGCCCCAAAACCCGAGTAATTGGGGCGCCGTGGGGCCAGGAACCGCTAGCAGCACCAAGCAAAGAAAGATCCCCCAGGCGCCGACGCGCATCACGTGGAAATTCACATGTCCTTTGGAAAGCCAACCGGCGGCGATACTGCCAATCGCAATGCCCACGCCCACGCCCCCAGCCAGCAAACTGGCCTCTCCGGCCGACTTGTGGTACTGGTTCACGCCCAACGCATTCGCGGCGGGAAAAACAATGGCGCCCACCAACCAGAACATGCAGGAGGCCAAGAGCGCCTGCAGTAAAGGACGATCTCGTTTGAACAACCGCCGTACTTCCGGCGGAATCGCCAACGACGACATTTGAAACTGCAAATCGGGCGCGGCCGGCTGAACGCGGCGAATGCCCAGTGAAGTCAGCACGCCCGCCACGGCAATCAACACGCAAACCGACGCCCCCACCCAGAGGTCGTGGGGAAAGGCGTCCAGCAGCCTGCCAGCCAGCACGGTGCCGAAAATAATCGCCAGGAAGGTCGTCATGAGAATCACGCCGTTGGCTTTTGGCAGATCTTTATCGCGTAGTTTTTCCGGCAGGATGCCATATTTTCCAGGGCCAAAGAAAGCGCTTTGTGTTCCCATTAGAAAAAGAATGACCAACAACACCGGGTGCAAGCCGTTGCGGGCCACGGTCATGAACGCCAGCATGGCCAGCGACATAACCACCACTTCGGCCACCTTGGAGAGAACGATGATGGTCCGCTTGCTGCAACGTTCGGATATCAAGCCGGCCACGCCGGAAAACAACAAAAACGGCATGCCGAACACCAGCATCGCGATCCATTGTAAGTCGCGGCCTTCGGCCGGCGCGCCGGTTGCCGTCTGCTGCAGGGCCACATTGACCGACAGCAACAACAACATCTGTTTATAGACGTTGTCGTTGAAGGCGCCGAGAAACTGGGTGGCCGTAATGCTCCAGAACGAGCGATCGTATTGCAGCGCCGGCAGATTGGCAAAATCGACCGTCGCGCAAGAATCGCCTTTCGGTTGCACATCGGCTTCATCGGCGCCGGACCGCACCGGCGTTTCTGGCGTCACTCCATATCTCCCGGGCAAAAAACTACTCCTGCGTGAATCGACGGCGGTGTTCTATCTCGGCCTTAGGTGGTCGCCTTATCTTGAAGTTGCTCTTGAATCTGCACCAGTTCACCTGATTCGGCCATGCCGCGAATATCTTCGGTGATTTTCATCGAGCAGTATTTAGGACCGCACATACTGCAAAAATGAGCGCTTTTGAAGGTGTCTTGCGGCAGGGTTTCATCGTGATAGGAACGCGCCGTTTCAGGATCGAGCGAGAGGCGAAACTGTTCGTTCCAGTCGAACTCAAACCGCGCCTTGCTCAGGGCGTCGTCACGATCTTGCGCACCGGGACGGCCGCGTGCGACATCGGCCGCGTGCGCCGCGATTTTATAAGCGATCACGCCTTCGCGCACGTCGTCGTTGTTCGGCAAACCGAGGTGTTCCTTCGGCGTGACATAACACAACATGGCGGCGCCGCTCCAGCCCGCTAGAGAAGCGCCAATCGCACTCGTGATATGGTCGTAGCCGGGCGCGATATCGGTCACGAGAGGCCCTAGCACATAAAACGGCGCGCCGTGGCAAACTTCGATCTGCCGTTCGATGTTCATCGCGATTTGGTCCATCGGGATATGCCCCGGACCTTCCACCATAACCTGCGTACCGCGTTCCCAGCCCTTGAGCACCAGTTCGCCCAGCACATCGAGTTCGGCGAATTGGGCTTCATCGCTGGCATCGGCAATCGAGCCGGGCCGTAAACCATCGCCCAAACTCCAAGTGACATCGTACTGCCGCATGATATCGCACAAGTCTTCAAAGTGCGTATAGAGCGGGTTCTCCTCCCGATGCACCATCATCCATTTGGCGATCAAGGAACCGCCCCGGCTGACGATGCCGGTCACGCGTTGGGTGGTGAGGTGCAGGTGCTCCAGCTTCACGCCGCAGTGAATCGTCATGTAGTCGACGCCCTGCTTGGCCTGATGCTCAACCATATCGAGAAAATGTTGGGCGCGCATATCTTCGATATCGCCGCCCAACTCCTCCAGCATTTGGTAGATCGGCACCGTGCCAATTGGCACCGGCGAGGCCTCAATGATGGCTTTGCGAATGTTGTCAATATCGTTTCCGGTCGAGAGATCCATCACGGTGTCGGCGCCGTAATGCACCGAGGTATGGAGTTTCTCCATCTCGCCTTCGATACTGCTGGTCACGGCCGAGTTGCCGATATTGGCGTTGATCTTGCATTTTACCGCGATGCCAATGCCCAGCGGCTCCAAACGCCCCGCCAAATGCACTCGGTTGGCGGGAATCACGAGCCGCCCCGCCGCGACTTCCTCGCGCACCAACTCGGGCGTCAGACGCTCCTGCTTCGCCACGTACTCCATTTCCGCCGTAATCTCACCAGCCCGGGCAGACTCGATTTGTGTCGCCATCCTGCATTCGCTCCCTATCCGCTTGAGGTAAAACCGTCTCGCCGTAATTCGATCATCCTACCGACGCCCATCGGTTTGTCAATTCTCGGCCAGTCGGCATTCCGGCCGATTCGCTGCAATGGCTCGTTTAACGGCAAGCCGAAGGCGACTGTGTTTGGCGCCAACGCGTTCTGCCAAGACGGAAAAACGCAGCCGCCTTCGGCTTGCCGTTAAACGAAAATGCGACATTTTCAACCGTGCGGAGTATAACCGCATTGGGAAGAATCTGATTTCGAACGGTTGACCTCGCGTTTAGCGACGACTTCGGCGTACGAAGGTCCGATAGGCTGACTCCTCCAAACCCGAGCGCGTGAAAGTGAATGGGGGAACATCTTGGAAGGCGGCTATCGAGCTTCGGCCTGGATGGGATAACGGTCGAGTATTCGGTTCGACTTCAAAGCCCGCAGTCGGGGCAGGGCCAATTGCATGTGCCGCTCCGCTTTTTCATGCTCGTTCAAGTGCGCGTAGGTAATAGCGAGGTAGCCCTGGCCGGCGTCCAGAAAAACGCCTATTAATGGCGAGCCGGGCAGCAGAGGGCGGAGTCCGGCGTCTAACTGGTGAAACAACGGAACGGCTTCGGTGAATCGGCCTTCGTTGAGCGCGAGCAGACCTTCAATACCGGGAAGCACGAGTTGGAGTACGTCGCTCAAGTGCTGCTGCTGGGCCTGTTCGATGAGACGGCGGGCGAGGTCTGGTTCTGCTTCGTTGGCGAGCAGCGACATCGCGAGATCGAGTTGCGCGGTGGGGTTTTCCGGAGCGTCGTCGAGCGCCAGTTGGTGGCGCCGCATCGCCTCCTCATGTTGCTTGGCGACATCGAGCACTTCCGCCACGCGGCCGTAATACATCCAGCGGGGTATTTCCTCGGAATCGGCGTGTTTTTTCGTCAAAGCCAAGGCTTCATCGAGCCGGCCCAAACCGGCCAGCGCGCCGGCTTCGCGCCCATCGAGTTCAAACTCCGGGACGCTGCCGCGCAAGGCCGGAATCTGCTCCAGCACTTGCTCCCACCGCGCCCAGGCGAAGCATTCGAGCATTCGGTTGTAGCGACGCGCGAAGCCCGTGAATGTCGACCAAAAGGCAATCGCCAGTGGAAATAGAAACAGACCGCAAGCCAAGAAAAACGTGAGGCCGAATCCATCACTGAGGAGCCAGTTGATTGCCAGCAGCGCCAGCGCAATAACCATCAACCACCACGCCTTCTTGTAAAGCATGGCCGTGACCCACCAAAAGAAGGCTCCGTCGGACATGCTGCGAAATTCCACGATGTCGGCCGCCGTGATATCGCCGCCTTCGAGAACCTCGACCGAAGTGAACACTGCTCCGGCGTCTTCGGTATGCAACGTGATATCGGTGCAGCCTTGCGATTCCAACAGCGCGACGGCCTCTTGCGCCGTTTCGGCGGAAACGCTCATGGTGTCGCGCTTTCCCACTTCATCGGTTACGGTCAAGAGAAAGGTCGGCATGGCGAACGAGCATCGCTAGGAGGATGGGGTGAATAAGCGGTAGCAGTTTAGTCCATCTTTCCTAGCCAATCTACTCGCCGCCCCGGAACAGCCGAATGGGCTAACTGTTGCAGCAACCTAGGAACCGTCCCGAAATAAGTTACCGATTGTCGTTCAAAAAAGCCCGGCATTTTCAAAATGCCGGGCTTTTAATTCGGTAGGTAAATTCGGGACTGTTCCCTAGGCGGCCTTTTTCGTGGTGGGCTCCATCAGCACCAGTTCAATGTCGAGAACAACTTCGGAGCGTCCTCGGGAAGCCAGTTTGAGTGAAAAGGCTTGGTGATGTTCGATGAGGTTTTTGTTATCCAGCACTTCCAGAAACGCCAAGATCTGGGGAAGTTCGCCAGCCACGGTAACCACCACGCTCTGTTTTCGCAGGCGGTAATTTGATTTTTTGGCGGTCTTGGCGGCGGCTGGGTTTCCCATGATGAAATCGTCGTTATTCCATTTTGTTTTCATGGAAGGACCGACGTCAACCCGCCGAACACGGCAACCGCTGGTGCGGGCGAGCGTCACCAGCGAGTTGCGAAATTCGTAGGTTTGGTCTTCGGAAACGATCCGACTCTCCCATTCGATCAATTTATTCGAGCATTTGGCGGCGATTCGCTCCAACGCTTCGACGCCCTCGGCTTGAACGATCGCTTCTTCCAACTCCAAGACCAGCGTCTCTTCGTAGTCGCACAAGTCAAAATACCTTTCGGCCACCGGCCACACGCCAATCGCGGCAATCAGGCAAGTTAGAATGAAGACAAACCGCTTCCTGTGAGGATGCTCCAGGAACTGGCGTAGAATCAGTTCAGTTGTTTCCATCGGGCTCCGCCTCCGGTGCGTCGGTTTGGTTGGTAATCTGGCAAGAAACATCGAAACGCGTGGAAGGTCCGGCGGAGGTTCTGGCGGGGCGCGTGCCCATGAGCGAAACCTGTCGCAGGGAGGGAAATTGTTCGAGCGATCGGACAAACTCAAAAATGCCGTCTTCGGTGTATGCTTCGCCAGAGATTCTCATCTGTTTGCCGTCGGACACCGAGATTGCCTCCACCCACACGTCGTTCGGCAGGCATTGGCTAACGGTGGTTGTCATTTCCCGCCAACGAGGCGTCGAGATGTTGCGAGCGAGCAGTTCCAGGTGCTTGATTTTTTCGGTGTTGTTCACGGTTTGATGCCGCAAGATGCGCGACCGCTGCTGCACGACCTCATGGCTTTCCAATTCCTTGGCGAGCACCGTGGTTTCCCGATCAACCTTCTCGACGTGCAGCCATAAGGCGACCGCGAACAACACGGTTGCCGCCAACGGCCAAAATGTGCGCGCCAACTGCGGCGCAAGCGGCTCTCGATGCAAGGCGTGCAAACGCTCCATCAGGTTGGGGCCTGCGTCGGTGGTGTTGAACCGATCATCGAGGAGGCTGGCGCCCAACGCCGCGACTTGGTCTCCGCTGAGTTTTTTTGTGTCAAGGTTCCAATTTCCCTCGTTCACTAAGGAGTGCAGCGGCAGCACGGTTAGCAAATCGTTTTCGTCAAACGCCTTTTTCACCAGATCGACGCCACGCGCGTCGCCGCAAAGAACCGCCGTTGTCAGTTCGCTGTTTCCCAATTTAACATACCGCTGGCAATAGCGGCGCAGGCGGTTGAGATGGCCAGCGACCACATTCGCGACGTTTTCGCGAGAGTCGGTTCCCGCCGGGCGGTAGTCGAGCAACAGCCGGCCTTCGAGTGAAATGCCCAGTTCCACGCCGCGCTCCGCGACATTAACAATCAACACCGGTTTTTCGCTGTCGGTTTTCAGTTTTCCCACCACGCGGGCCACTGAAACCAGCGAAGGTTCAATACGATCGAGCACCAGATGGGCGAACGCCGCCGCCTCCAGCAAGACGTCCAGCGTTCGCTGATTGACCACGCTCAACAAGGCGTGCTGACGTTGCGAGCTGACCTTGTGGATGCTCGCGCCCACGGCTTTTTGGCCGTGGCCCAAGGTTAGGTAAAGTGAACTGCGTTGTTCAATCTCGGCCAGCTCCCGCCGGACGTGTTGCGCGTCGCCGGAGACGACCCGCGTCACGCAGAAATCGCCGCTGAGGGTGATCGTGAGGTGTGCGTTTTGCAGCCCATGTTCGACGACAAAGGCGCGAAGCGCTTTGGAAAACTCTCGTTTTCCGGCGTCGGAACGCAGGGTTTGGCTCTCGTTTCGCCACTGCGTCGTGAAGGAGAGCGTGTTTTCGACGCCCTTGGAAGTGGTGGAGTGTATGGCGGCGGAGAACGAAGAATGGCACAGTTCTATGGCCAGCGTTCGGTGGTGCGATGCGTTACGTTTACGGAACATGGCCGGGCTACCCTCCTATCTCGACAGTAACCTGCAACGACCGCGCGACGCCGCCCGAGAGGCCAATGCCGGTAATGATCACTTCGTTCGCCGCGCCGTCGACAATGGTCGAGGAATAGGTGCGGCCGCTTCCCGAGGGAAACTCCGTGGAGGGAATCACGCCCCGCCAGTTTTTGTTTTGTTCGAGTTCCGCCAACGCATGATGGACGCCCGCCCCCGCCAGATACGCAGCCCGCTCGTAGTCGGCCGTATTGCGGGCGGTCGACAAATTGAGCGTGGCCGAATCGAGCATTCCCAGCACCAGCAGCGACACTATCGAGAGAATGAACAAACACACCAACAGCGACATCCCGCGTCTGCTGCGCGCGCAGCGCCGGTCTGGAGAACCAGCGAGGCGATTGTTCACTGCGGATTTTCTGATCGTGCTTTCCATCACCAGGCTCTCAGCCAAACGCGGCAGCTATACGTTTGTTCGGGGTTGACGTCTCGGTCCAACTGTACCTTAACGATGCAGCGCACCACTTGAACGTCGGCGGGTGTAGCCGTAACGGTGACGCCGTCGGCTTTGTAGCCGACGAACGTCAGGGAGGAAATATCCGGCCCGAGAGGCGTATTGGCGGTATTGACGCCAAAATTCACTTGGTTTCCGCTCCAGGCCCAAACATAGAGGTCGTTGTTGGTCATGCGGGCCGAGAGCGCGCCGGCCGGGTCGGTTGAGGCGGAAATCGCTTCGACGGCGGTCGCCTGCCGCAACTTGCGGATCAGATGCCGCAGCGTGGCGTGCGCCGACTCGCGCAGCCGGAGGTCGGAGGCGTGCGCTTCCCAGGCCACGCGGCTCGAGCGCAACACGACCGAAACGCTGGTCACGAGCGTGGCCATCATGGCCGTGGTCACGACCAGTTCCAGCAGGCTGTAAGCGCGTCGCTTCGTATTAATTATTGGCTTCGTTTTCATAACTCACGACTTTGGCGATCTTGCTACTCAACGTGATGCTTGGTTCGCCGGCGTCTTGGAGGTTATTTCCGTTTTCATCGCTCCACACAGTGGCGATAACTGTCATGAGCCGATTGGTAATGCCGCCGCTTACGGGGCTCTGTGAACGAACAACCACGTACCGCAATTCCGGCCTACCATCGGCGGAGAAATTTCCCGAGACGCTGGCGTCTTGAAACCCGGCGGCCGCCAGCACCAAATGTTACTCGATTTTATCCACGCCGTACGTGGTGAGCGTGCCCCAGGTTTCCGCGGTGGTGCTCAGTTCGACCGCATCGCGCATCAACGCCAACGCCGGAACGAGCACCATGGCCATGAGTCCGCTGGTCATGACCAATTCCAGCAACGTGTAAGCGCGGCGGCGCGTTCTGTGTTGTTTGGACGGCATTCGATAGCGGACCTTGGTGGTGCAAACAGCCCTTGAAAACGATCATGACGGCGGGCGCCGCGCGGCGGGAATCCCGTGTGAAAGCGTAGCTTGCGGCGGCCGCCGGTCAAATCGAGCGGGCGCCAGCGCACTGAATGGCCAGGTAGGACCTGCCCGCAAATAACTTACGGAACTAAAAGCCCGGCATTTTCAAAATGCCGGGCTTTTTTGATCGACAACCGGTAACGCATTGGCGGACGAGCTCTTATACCTTCTAACACAACTTGGTAGGTCAGCGTCAAACTCCGTGTTTGAAACGCCAAGCAGGGGTTATGTTATACTTCACGCGGCTAGGAATGTCTGATCGTCGAAGAGTTGGAAGTTGCGGGTGATGAGGGAATGGATTTCGTTTTGATCGGTGGTGTTAAGGTTATTCAGAGTCTTTTCGATCGCCTCGCGGAAGTCGCCGAACGT
>JAJRWU010000094.1 GCA_024276655.1 Planctomycetota bacterium | reverse complement strand
TTGAGCGTCCTTGCCCATGCTAGATTCCCTCCTAAACATGCTAGATTCACCAACCAACCGAAAAAGCATAGCACAACGCGACAAATGCAGGAATCCAAATCCCATCTCCTCCCGAGGCGGCAAAGTGCGTTCCTGCACCCCTCTGAACGGGGGGGACTTTTTCCGTCTGGACGGGCGGCGGCCAAAGAGCTAAAGTTCCGCCCGCTGGAACTGAAAGCCCGTTTCCTCCATTTCATTGGTTATTGGCGAAATCCCCTGCATTCCGCCGGTCAAACACGACAAGCCAAACAACGCCAAGGATAAAAAATCATGAACGTAAACTTCTTCCAGTGGATGCGAGAAAGTGTGAAACATGCGGTTTTGCTGGGTGTTTCCGATGCAATCGAAGATATCGGGTTGCCCGGCGACAACGACGAAGAGAATCAAAAACTGCTGTCCACGCTGCAAAAAAACACGGCAGCCACAATCACTTCCGCCAAGACGACAACGCCGCGAGCCGGTCGCAAACGGTTGGGACGCTCCCTGAAAGACGTCGGCGCCGCCGAGTGACGAAAAACGCTGGCATCCCGCAACTCTTCAGATCCAAAGGAAGCGTGAAAAAACTACAGCTCGGTTCGTAGGCCCGGCTTTTTCAAAAAGCCGGGCTTCTCTGATATCAATTCGTTTTCTTTACGGTTGAGAAGAGCAAACCCTGATAGCCGTTAGGAATTACGATAAGTTCTCTGTGGATTTGAACGCGTCCGGGGTTGCCCAGCGTGCGGAATTGTTCAATCAGTTTCGGTTTCTCAATGTTGGAAATATCGACAACCGTGACGACGCCGGTGGATCGATTCGCCGCGTAGAGCCGGTCGCCGAAGATCGTCGGTTTGCCGATATGAAGGCGGCCAGAGCCGACGCGCCGAACGGGTAACTCGGCCAACGGGCGACGTTCCTGACGATCAAGCAGCACATAGCCGCCGCGCAGCGTGGCCAATGTGTCGCCTTGGAATGCGACCAAGCCATTGGCAGCGCCGATACGCAAGGGGCAGTTATCTTGGCTGTAGGTCGGCGCCGGGTTGGCGCTCATGTCGTACCAGTGGAGACCAGACACATGCCAGAAAACGCAGGCGAAACGATTTTCGGCCAGGCCTTGCATCAGTTGGTCGCCATAAAGCAGGCCCGGCTTCGCCTCATTTAGAACTCGCTTCGGCGCGGCGGGATTGCTGATGTCAACAATGTGCAAATTATTCGCGCCGACTTGAACCAGCGCATATTTCCCCGGCGACGGCGCCTCCACCTGCTTGACCGCGCGACCACGAACGCGATATTGTCCCTTGAGCAAAAGCTCGCCTTGCTTCGACATTTCGCAAATCAAGAGGCCATCGCCGCCCGCCGCGATGAGCACTTTTTCATTCGAAATTGAAACGTCGGTGGCAAAGTCTTGTGTCTTGAAGACCGAAAGCCGCTTGAGCGATGGTGAAAGCGCAACGACATGAACGCCGGCGCTCCCGCACGCCACAACCGCCCGATCGCCAAGGAACCCCACCGCGTGGATTTGCCCATCGGTGCGATATACGCGGAATCGTTCATCTTTCTTAACAGGCTGAGGCGGTGAAATGGAAGGCGTTTTGGTTGGCGCCCTGACGACAACGCGAGCGATCTGGGGCGCGGCTAGGATATGCAAGTCGGTCGCCCCGCCAGCGACATAAATCGAGTCGTCCGCCAATGCCAGGCCACCCACGAAGCCCGGCATCTTCAGCGAAGCGACATACGGAAGTTTTCGATGCCCGGTAACGGTTGGGTGCTTCGGATCCGACACCTCGACGACAAAAACTCCGTTGTGCGTATCTGCAACGAACGCATGACCGCGGTTTACCGTCACGCTCCACATATCGTGCCCCATGTTGTACAGACGCGGAAACTTCACGCGTGCAACGAATTGTGGGCGAGTCGGATCAGAGATATCGAAAATCTCCAACCCATGGCCAGCTCCATAGCCGGGGTCGTCCGCCGTGCGATGCGCGCCGGTGCGGGAGTGGTGCCCCGTGGCCGCGTACAGATAATGGCCTTGTACATCGACGCCGTCTCCGAAACCGTCCAATGCAACACGTGCGCTGATATTCGGCCGCCGAGGATTGGCTACATTGACCACCACAACCTCCGACGTGGCCCAGACGCCGACATAAAGCCACTCGCCTCGCGCAACAACCGACTGAGCCTCACCGGTTCGAATGGTGCTCAAGTGAATGGGCTTGTTCGGCGCCGACACGTCAATCAACTCGACGCCGTAATGCCGGCAGGCCACGAACAATACATTGCCCGCGATCGCGACGCCGGTCGCAAACTCGATTGTGTCGTAGTGACTGAGCAGCCGGGGCTTGTCCGGCTGCTCCACGCTGACGACGAACAGCCCGTCCTCGCGCGATGTGATATAAGCAATTTCGTCGTGGACGATAATCTGCCGCACATGTCGGAGACCAGAAAGCTCGCCAATAACCCGAGGATTGGCTGGACTGCTGATGTCGAGGGAATATAGCTTTCCGCGTCCGATGGCATAGGCTTTTTCACCGGCGATGGCCACATCCATCGTCGGGCCGATTACAACATGCTTCGCCAAGGAAAGCTCTTTCCCATACGCATTGTCTGGCTGCGCGGAGGCATTACCTTCCGCAAATAGTTCTTGATGCGTGAAGTAAAACGCGTACGCATGCAGGGCGACTACCGTAAAAAGATAATTCGTCTCGCCGGCGCTGATCTTCTTCAGGTCGACCGTTGTGAACATCTTCCAGATCGATCCCAAACGCTGGCGGATCAGCTCCGGCTGTTCGCTGAGCATCAGCATGTGAAAACCACCCAGAGGAAATCGGACGTGGGCAAGAGTCGGCAGCCCGCCAAGATTGAGCATGTCTGGGTGAAAGGCGTTCCACGCTTCCTCGGCGCCGTGCAGGTTGGCGTCTTGCCAACCAAGTTGCTTTCTCAATGCCTCCCACTCTTCCCCGGAATGAAAACGGCGATAAAACGGCCCCGGAAAATCACGCTGCCATTGCATTTCGGCCGTCTGCCTCAGCAGACCGCGGAGAACTTCCTTTCGCGCGGGGTCGGCCTCCAATTGAAACAGAGCGTGGACGCGAAACGCATTCTGGTTGGCATAAATCGGATGCCCGTTAATCCGGACGTGCGGGCCAGCATGCATTCGCCGCCAGCGTAGTCCCTCTTTCTCGGACAGAAATCGTTCGTAGGTTTCCAGCCAGTGTTTGTCGCCGGCGCCCTTGTACAGTGCATACACGGCCGGGAGTAGAATGGATGCGTGATCGGAATGGAATCCTGTCCAAGAAAATCCGACATGCGACTGGGTTACGCCGTCTGCCTGCTTGATCGACCAGCGATATTTTTCCAGCCGCCGGCCGACTTTTTGCAGCGATTGGCGAATCCAGGCTTTATCTTCAACGCTGGCCAGCGTTGAATTCGCGTAGCGAGCCAAGCTGATGATGTAGGTTGTGTGCTGGTCCATCGACGAATCGTCGTAGTACGCGCTCATGTCGTCAGGATGAGGCCCTCTCGGCACAAGCCCCGCGAGCGCTGGCTTATCCGGTTTGGGATGCGTCTCGGGGAGCGAACCGATGAGCTTCAACGCGGCGAACGTCTTTTGAATATTCTGTTTCAAAAATGGATCCGGGCGAGCTTGGTGGGCGTCTAACAATGCCGCCAGCAGATGGCCGCAATGCAGCGCGGCGTCGGCTATCCGAGAGCCGTATCCCCACGGTTTCGGCAGGCCGGCTTTCACGTCGGCGGGCGACGTCCAGGTCTGCTTCGTCGCCAAACGCGCGCCGTAGAGAACATGCGTTGTCGGATGCCGGAAGTCGTCAAAGTAGGTATCTGCCAGAGAAAAAACGTGCCGAATAATTTCCTGATCGGACACGGAAAACGTGGTCTTATCACAACTGGCCTGCGTCGCGTCCGCCGGCAAGGCTTCATTGGCGGCGACGAGCCCTGAAACAAGCAGACCGCCGAGCGCCATTCGAAGGACAATGTGAAAAAAACAATGCGGACATTGGTTCTTTGCGGCGTAATTCATGAAAACCATACATTCTATATTGAGGCGCAACGGGTGCTTCCGTTTACCATGGTATTATTGGGTGTTGTTATTGTAACACTCCGGGGGGGTTTGCGCCCGCACTTGCTTTGAACATGGCTACGTGAGACGATGGTTCCATGAGGAAACACTCTCAAAATCTTGGCCGACGGCGCACCAGCCGGGCGACGTACGAAAACAGCGGGCAGCGCCGTGTTCCGGCCAGCGTCGTGAAAGCCGCCTTCCGTTTCGAGCAGCGTTCAATGGCGGCGGTGTTTTTGTGTCTATTGGCGGTGTTGGGCTGTTCTTCATCCACAACGCCGCCGCCGACTTCGGCAGACCAGCAGAGCGTTCTGTTGAAAGACGCCGCCCTTTCGAAAGACGCCGCCGGTATTGATGTTGCTGAGAACGCCGCCGCTGATCGTGACACGCGGCCAACGCCGCGCGAAGCGGCGGCCAAACCACCCTCCGGCGAATTTCCCTCCTGGCCGAATTGGATGGGGCCGAATCGCGACGGTGTTTCCCACGAAACCAATTGGTCGGCCGATTGGCCGGCCACGGGGTTGCCGGTGTTATGGACGCGTGAAATTGGCATCGGTTTCAGTTCCGTTTCCCTGCACGGCAACCGCCTGTTCACCATGGGACATATCGACGGCGACGAGTTCGTTTACTGCCTCAACGCAGACACCGGCGAAACGATTTGGTCGTATTCGTATCCCTCGGCGTTGGTCGATAATTTGCACGAAGGCGGCCCCGGCGCCACGCCCGCCATCGACGGTGATTTTGTCTACACCGTGGGCCGGGAAGGGCAACTCCATTGCTTCCGAACAGCCGATGGCGAAATTGTCTGGTCCAAACAATTGCAAGAAGACCTCGGCGTCGCGATGCCGGAGTGGGGGTTTTCCAGTTCCGCATACATCCTCGGCGACCAACTCATTCTGGAGGCGGGGCGCGTGGTTTCGCACCACAAACTCACCGGCGAAAAAATCTGGCAAACCGAGCCGCACGCCGCCGGATACGGGTCGGCCATCAGTTTCATACAAGACGGAAAAACTCTGCTGGCCACGCTCGACTGCGAAGCCCTTCGCGTGCTGGATGCGGCCGATGGAAAAGAACTCGCCACCTACGAATGGGCTTCTCCCTTCGGCACGAATTCCACCACGCCCATTGTTCATGAAGGCGGTATCTACATTTCCACGGGGTATCAGGTCGGGTGTGGATTGTTTCGCTTCACGAATAACGAGCTTGACTTGGTCTACGCCAACCGCGAAATGCGAAACCATTTCAACAACAGCATTTTGTATGACGGCTACCTCTACGGGTTCGACGGAAACTCGAACTTGGGCCGCGTCGTGCAGCTCACCTGCATGGACTTCGCCACCGGCGACGTGATGTGGAAGAAACGTGGCTTCGGCTGCGGTTCGTTGATGATCGCGGATGGCAAGCTTCTCATCCTCAGCGACGCCGGCGAGTTGGTGCTCGCTGAAGCGACGCCGAAGGGGTTTCAAGAAATCACGCGGTCCCAATTTTTAGAGGGCCGCTGCTGGACGGTTCCCGTTCTTTTGAACGGCCGCGTGTTCGGACGCAACGCCGCCGGCACGTTGGTTTGTAGCACGCTGCCGAAGCGAGGGGCATAACGATGGGTTTTGAGGCGTGAATTTTGGGACAAGGAGTCTTTCCTCGGCTCGACTAGTGAAAAAGAATTTGCGGAGAATATGGAACGTGAAAAACGTCATTAAATATGCTGTCGTTTTCGTCCTGCTGACCGGCTGGACCGGCGGTTTGGGCGCGCCCGCCCGCGCTGCGGAAAACAACCCCGATCAGAAAGTCGACTACCTCACCCAAATCAAACCGCTGTTGGCGGCGAAGTGTTACGCCTGCCACGGCGCGCTGAAACAAGAAGCCGACCTGCGACTGGAAACGCGAACTCTCATGCTCGATGGCGGCGACAGCGGCGAAGTGATCGCGCCCGGCGCCGCGGAAGAAAGCCTGCTGCTGGAACGCATCACGGCCGACGATGAAGAACGCATGCCGCCGCTCGACGAAGGCGCCCGCTTAACGGCCGAGGAAATTTCACTCATTCGCGGCTGGATCGAGCAGGGCGCCGAAGCGCCGGCCGAGGAAATTCCGGCTGATCCTGCCGACCATTGGTCGTTCCGCGCGCCGCTTCGGGCCGATGTCCCCCAACCAGCCGACTCTGCCTGGCGCGAAAACCCGATCGACGCCTTCCTCGCCGCACGGCAGGAAAAACTCGGCTTGGTGCGTGTATCGCCGGCCGATAAACAAACCCTGCTCCGCCGCGTTTATCTCGACCTGACCGGCCTGCCGCCCACGCGAAAGGAGTTGCAAGCCTTCGCCGCCAACGACTCGCCGCAAGCTTATGAAAAGGTTGTGCAGCGGTTGTTGGCGAGTCCTCAATACGGAGAACGCTGGGGCCGCCACTGGATGGATGTCTGGCGGTACACCGATTGGTACGGCCTTGGCGCCCAACTGCGCAACAGCCAAAAACACATTTGGCATTGGCGCGATTGGATCATCGAATCGCTCAACGCCGACAAAGGCTACGACCAAATGGTGCTGGAAATGCTGGCGGCCGATGAAATCGCCCCGACCGATCAAAACACCTTGCGGGCCACCGGCTATCTGGCGCGCCATTATTACTTATTTAATCGCACCACCTGGATGGACGACACCATCGAACACACCGCCAAGGCTTTTCTCGGCCTGACCATGAACTGCACGAAGTGCCACGATCATAAATACGATCCCATCGATCAGGTTGACTATTACCGTTTGCGGGCCTTTTTTGAACCGTACCAAGTTCGGCTCGACGCCTTGCCCGGTGAAACCGATCTGGAGAAAAACGGCCTGCCTCGCATTTTCGACGCGCACCTCGAAACGCCGACCTATCTTCACGTTCGCGGCAACGAAAAAGATCCTGACATGAAAACGGCCATCGAACCGGGCGTGCCGAAGTTGCTGGCCTTTGCCGAAATGAAGATCACGCCGGTAACGCTTCCCGCCGTAGCGCACCGTCCGGCGCTGCGGGCGTTTGTGTTGCAAGATCAACTCGTTGCGGCCGAGCGTCAAATTGTTGCGGCGCGCGGCGCGCTGGAGAAAGCCAGCGGGCAGTTGGCGGCGGCGCGAGCGGCGGCGAATCAAACCGCAGCGAATCAAACAGCGGTGAAAAACAAATCGGAGGCGGGTTCTTCTGCTTTCCTGCAGGATGATTTTTCGGAACTTCAAACCGATCTTTGGGAAACCGTGGGCGGCGCCTGGCAATATGGCGATGGCAAGGTTGTGCAGTCGAACACCGGCGCCAGCCGGGCGTTTCTGCGCACGCGGGCGCCGCATCCCGCCGATTTCATCGCCCGCTTGAAGTTCAAAATTCTCGGCGGCGACAAATGGAAATCGGTTGGTGTTTGTTTTGATGTTGCCGAGAATCGCGAAAAAATGGTTTATCTGAGTGCGGTTTCGCCCGGCTCGAAAGTGCAAATCTCTTACAATCAGGGCGGCGGGCATGTGTACCCGGCGGCGGGGCGGCAAAACAGGCCCGTCGCACTCGACACCTTCTATGAAATGACGATCTCGGTGCGGGCGCAATTGGTGAACGTCGCGATCAACGGCCAGCACGCGTTGGCGTTTCAGTTGCCCATCGCTCGGGCGCCGGGCCAGATGAAAATCGTGGCCTTCGATGCAAAGGCGGAGTTCGATTCGTTTGAAGTCAAAACGCTGCCGGCGTCGGTCCAACTTGTGGCGGCGGGCGGCGCGGCGTCGCCCACGCTCGTTGTCGCAGAAGCGGCGGAAAAAGTCGCTCGGTTGCAACTAGCGGCGGCCGATCTTCACCCGGCGGCGATGCAAACGGCGCAGGCGGCTGATCTTGCCAAGTTCGCTTCGCCTCCGGCGGAAAACTCCGCGGAGTTAGCTAAAGCGGCAGCCATTGCCGCCCGCAAATACAGACTCGCAAAACTCGCACAAGCCACGGCGGCGCTGGCGGTCGCGAAAAAGGCGCTGGCCGCCGCCGATGACAAAACCAAACCGCAGGCCGAGAAGGCAGTAGCGGCGGCGCGGACCAAGTTCGTCGCGGCTGAAAAGGCGTTTCAAAAACCAGACGCTGCCTACACATCGTTGCGGGCTTCGCGAAAGGCTTTGGAAGGCCCTTCGGAAAAGCCGGCCTCGCGCGACAAACCTTATCCCGCCACCAGCACCGGCCGCCGAACGGCGTTGGCGCGTTGGATGATCGATCGGCGCAATCCACTCACGGCGCGGGTGGCGGTGAATCATATCTGGCTGCGGCACTTCGGCCAACCGTTGGTCGATTCCTTGGACGACTTCGGAACCCGGGCGCCGAAACCGGTGCAACACGCCCTGCTCGACTGGCTGGCGGTGGAGCTGATGGAGCATGATTGGAGCATGAAACACCTGCACCATTTAATGGTCACATCTCGCACGTATCAACTGAGTTCGTCGCAAAACGGCGCCGATCAACACAGCCGGGAAAAAGACCTTGAAAACCAATATTACTGGCGCCGCCGGCCGACCAGAATGGAATCGCAGGTGATTCGCGACAGCCTGTTGCACTTGGCCGGCGTGCTCAACCCCGCGTTGGGCGGACCGACCATCAACCCCGACAAGGAAGGCAACCCCGACAAGGAAGGCACCGTCTTCCGCCGCAGCATGTACTTCACCCACTCGCGCGATGCCCGGCACAAGTTCCTTTCCATGTTCGACGACGCCGACATTCTGCGATGTTACCGCCGCAGCGAGAGTATCGTGCCGCAACAGGCGTTGGCCTTGGCCAACAGCAAGCTGGCGCTCACGATGTCGCGAAAAATCGCCGCGAAGCTACAAAAAGAGTTGGGCCAACCGACCGACGAACAGTTTATCGTCGCGGCGTTTGAAACCGTCTTGGCGGGGCCTCCGACCGAAGCAGAAAAACAGGCCTGCCAAGCAGCGTTAGCCGAAACACGTTCGGTGTCGGCTTCCGCAGATAAAAAAGAGGCCGCCCGCCGCGCACGAGAAAACCTCGTGCATGCCCTCTTGAACCATAACGACTTCGTAACCGTTCGCTGAAAAAACGAACCTGGAGAAATCCCATGGACGCCAACCAATTCCAACATCGCTGGGAAGAGAGCCAACAACCCAACCGCCGCGCCTTCTTGCGCCGTTTCGGTTCCGGCTTGGGCGGCGTCGCGATGGCGGCAATGCTGAGCCAAGAGCAAGCCCGCTCGGCGCCGCAAGGCTGGCGCCCGCCCGATGGCAAACCGCACTTCGCCCCCAAGGCCAAGAGCGTCATCTGGATGTTCATGCGCGGCGGCCTCAGCCACTTGGAAAGTTTTGATCACAAACCCGCGATGAATCAATACGCGGGGAAGTCGATCAACGAAACGCCCTGGAGTTACGTACAAGACCCCGAGCGGCTGAAAAAAGTTCGCGTGGTGGTCGTCGACGACGCCAACGGCAAGCAACGCAATAAGCTGTATCCGCTACAGGTTGGCTTCAAAAAATATGGACAATCCGGAATCGAGGTTTCCGATTGGTTCCCGCATTTGGCACGCCGTATTGACGACATTTCGCTCATTCGTTCGATGTGGACCACCGACGACAACCACGGCGCCCAGGTGCAGTTCCATTCTGGTCGGCACATGCTGGAGGGCCGCGTCCCCACGATCGGCGCCTGGATCAACTACGGGCTGGGCTCCCTGAACGACAACCTGCCGCAGTTCATCAACATGGGTCCGCGTTATTTCGATGTTCGCGATGGCCATTATCTGGGCCCCGCCTACGACGCCGTGCCGCTGAAAATCGATCCCAAGAATCCGCTGCCGTACGCCCGGCCCGAACTGGAGCTTTCCTCGGCGGAACAGAAAATCGAGTTTGGTCTGATTGATCGGCTCAACCAGCTTCGCGCCGCCGAATACCCGCACGACGCCATGCTCAGCGCTAGAATGAAGTCGTATGAGTTGGCGTTCCGCATGCAAACGGCGGTTCCCGAGGTGATCAACTTTGAAGACGAAACCGAGTACACCAAGAATCTCTATGGCCTGAACGACAAAAAAACGAAGCCGTTCGCCATGCAGTTGCTCAGCGCGCGGCGGTTTGTTGAAAAGGGCGTGCGGTTCGTACAGATCATGCATGGCGCCGGCGCGGCGGGCGCCTGGGATTCCCACTCCAACTTGAAGGTGAATCACGCGAATCTGGCCAAGCAGGTCGACCAACCGATCGCGGGCTTGTTGCAAGACTTAAAACAACGCGGCCTGCTGGATGAAACCTTGGTCGTGTTCGCCACCGAATTCGGCCGCACGCCCGGTTCGCAAGGCGGCAACGGCCGCGACCACCATCCGTTCGGCTTCTCCGTTTGGATGGCCGGCGGCGGCCTCAAGGGCGGCGTTGTTCACGGCGCGACCGATGAACTTGGCTTTCACGCGGTGGAGCATCCTCACTACGTGACCGATATCCACGCCACGTTAATGCAGCAACTCGGGCTCGACGCGCGTCTGCTGGAAGTGCCGGGCCAGAAACGAATCGAACAAGATTTCGGCCATCCGATTCAGGAAATTATCGCTTAGCATCGAGCGGAAAATTAGTGTCGTAGCCATGCTCGCCAGAGCGTGGGATGGTTCACCGCTCACCCACCGTCTGGCGACGATGGCTACACAAATACGACAGCTATTTATCGAGCGGTGCTTAATGCCCATCGAAATCTTGCAGCTTTCCGATTTGCACGTCATGGCTGATCCCCACGCGCGGCTCAAGGGCGTTTGCACCCGAGAGACGCTCACCGCCGTGCTGCGGCATGTGAACGAGGGCGTTGCGGCGGGAAGATGGAATTTCGATACGGTCGTCATCACGGGCGATTTCACGCACGATGAAACACCGGCTGCGTACGAAGCCGTGAAGGAACTACTGGGCGATTGGCTGCCGCGTTGCCGTATCATTCCCGGCAATCATGACGACCGCCGTGTGATGCGCTCCGTGTTTGGCGAGCAGGCGCCGCGAGAAGGCGCGCCGATCAACTTCTCCTGTGTAACGGGCGTCAACGAAGCGGACGCATGGCGTTTAATCGGCCTTGACACCCACGTTCCGGGTGAGTTATACGGCGAACTTCCCGCCTCGCAACTCCAGTGGTTGGCCGAGGAATTGGAAACGCATGCAGCCGAACCCACGCTGTTGTTCATGCACCATCCGCCCGTATTGATTGGTTCGCCTTGGATCGACGGCATCGCCTTGCGCGAGCCGGCGGCGTTTTTGAACCTGATCGGCAGGCATTCTCAAGTGCGCATCGTGGCTACAGGGCATGTGCATCAGGAATTCACAACATCGCTGGGCGGCGCCGCGTTGTTCTGCACGCCTTCGACCGGAGTGCAATTTCTTCCCCGGCAAGAAACCCTCGTCTGCGATGCCGCGCCGCCCGGCTTCCGTATTTTCCGCCTCGACGGCAATACGTTTGAAACCGAAGTCGTTCGCCTGCCGCAATAACGGCCCGGCGGAGTGAGCACGCGTCGAGTGAGGCGCGCGGCGGAAAAGAATTTACCAACCACTAGGCATCGCCCCGGAAACAAATGTGACATCCCATTGTTTGGCCGAAGGCCAACAGAAACAGAAATAACAGGCAGGTCAGGCGCGCGACGGAAAATAACTTACCCGCATGCAGCGGGAGTCCGTGAGTTTTTTGGGTTCCCACCCATGCGGGAATGACCGTTTGCTGATTCACTCGCTTGCGCTTCGTGCTTGTATTAGGTAAATTTTCACCTGCCGCTCGCCTTATGAGATTGCTTTCGATAAATACGGCGATAAGTACAACGATTCGATGGTCTGGGCGTTGCGGCCCAGCAGCGTGGCTTGGCTGGAGCGGCCGGCGTTGATTTCAAGCCGAACCAACTGCAACGACTTCGGCAGAGGCTCGCCGAATTGCTTGGCGCCGGTGCGGCCATCGTACGAAACCAAGTAACGTATTTTTCGTTGATTGAGTTGGGCGAGCGCCGCACAGAATGTTTCGTGATCGAGCGAAGTAAGATATCGTGAATCGCGCCGGCCGCCCACGCCTTGGTAGGGCGGGTCGAGGTAGATCAGATCGTGGGGCGTGCATTGTTTGAGCACATGCTGGTAATCCTGGGCGGAAAATTGCACGGCGCCGCGAAGAAGTTCGGCGGTCTTTTCAATGCGGCGTTTCATTTCGGCCGGACGCGCGCCGCAACGGCGATGGTCGGGCGTGTTATTGAACTCGCCACGGGCGTTGTAACGCACGGCCGCTTTCACACATCGGGCCAGCAAATACAGCATGTCGGCGGGATCGTGGGTGTGATTAAAACGGCCGCGAACTTCTTGGAAATATTCACGCTCCCGGCCCAACTGCTCATGCCAACGGGTTTCGTAGGCGGTCGCCAATCGATCAGGTTGTGTGACCAACTCGCGCCAGAGGGCCATTAAGGGCGCGTTGCCGTCGTTGAGCCAATAGCACGCCCCGACGCCGCGCATGGCCGCCGCAATCGAAACCGCCGCCGAACCGGCGAACGGCTCCACCAGTCGCTCGACCTCGTCGGGAAAGCACTCCAATATTTGAGATGCAATACGCCGCTTGCTGCCTTGGTAGGGAATGGGCTGTGGCGCTGCGAGACGACGTTTCATCCTGGCTGTTTCCCGATCTGCCGATTGCCGTGATATGCAGGACGGCGCCGTTTTCAACCGTGTGTCGTGAAGTCCATTGGCCGCAACGCAAATGTCTTTTGGCCGGCTATTGCCCGTCGATTTTAAGCCGCGTCCAACGAATGCCACAGACCCCGCCTTCCACGCACCAATGCGTGGCCAGAAAGGCGCCGTCGTGGAGGCGAATGGCGGTGGGAAACCCGAATGCAAACGCCGCCAATTCATCAATGCCGCTGGCCACTTCGGCCGAGCGCTCGTGTTTCGCGTGGCCATCGTACATGACTTCTTCGTATTCGACCGACCAACCCTTCCCGGCCAGCGAGACCAAACACATGATGATTCCCTGCTGGCCGTAACGGCGGTTGTAGAGCACGAGCAGCTTTTCTTCGCTGAGCGGAATGGGCGTGAGCGTTTGGCCTTGCATGCCGGTCGACAGCGGCGGGCGCCAGGTGCGGCCAGCGTCGTCGGAAACGGTGTAGCTGTTGGGCTGGTCGCGATAATCGCCCAAGGTGACGGTCCAGGCGGTCGCCAGCAAACGGCCTGAAGGGAGGTTCGCAAATTTGTGCTCAAAAAAACCCAGCCGTCCTTGAGGATCTTGAAAAACGACGCTCTGTTCCGGCCAGGTTCGCCCGCCATCGTTGGAAAAAGCTGCTAGCACTTTTTCACCCAGCCGTTCGCGCGACGGCAACGTGGCGGCGGGCGCCAGGAGTCGGCCGCCGCCGAGCGGAAGAATTCCGTACGATACTTCCAACGATGCGCCTTCGGCGGGCATCGGAATGTAGGTCGGCGGCGACCACGAACGACCTTCGTCGTTGGAGTGACAAAACAACGCCCGCGTGGGACGATGGCCGAAGGCGTCGTGGCGGTTGTCGGAAAGCTCCGCCCCGTAGGCGTAAATCGTGCGGCCATTGGGTGAAAGGGAAAGCTTGAGAAAGTTGGCTTTTCCCTCTGCCCGATTCGCGGGAAAAATAACACCGCTCGGCGTCCACGTTCGCCCGCCGTCGTCGGACTTCGCGCATTCGGTGCCGCCGGTAACGTCGGCCCCGCCGCCGACGCTGAACGAGCAGAGAATCTTGCCGCTGGGCAACTGCACCGCCATCGGGAATGCAGACTCACGCTCATCAATTCGGCCGGAGGCTTGAATCTGGATACTTGCCATGCAAACACTGCTCCCGTGAAAAACAGTCTTCGATATCGCGACCGATCGGCCCGCCACAGGCCATCGTACGTTGTCGCCGGGTGGTTGGGTATCGTGGCGTTGCTTGAATCGCGTTTCCATTTCAAGGGGGCGGTCTGGGGAATGCCGGTAATTCAACGTTCAAGGTGGGAAAGCGTGGTTTGAGGGCCTGGTGCGAAATGTCCGGCGGGGGTGTTAGAAATTTCGCAGGCGGGCTGTCTTTCGTAGTCCTTGCAATCGTTGCTTAAAATGGCCGTTAAACATGATTTTTGTGCTCTCGCGCTTTCCTGACGCATGTTCGTGACCTACCATTGAACGTCTGCTTCTGCAACGAAGTGAGTCTGTTTTTTGAAGCGGGAAAGAGTGTCGTTTGATCATCTGGGGTGCAAAATGTCGACCAAGGCAGGATTACGAGTTTCGCTGTTTCTTCTGGTTTTGGCCCTGCCATTTTCCAGTCCTGGCGAGGCGCATGCAGGTCCGTTCCTAGACTGGCTCTTCGGCCGCCCGACGTACTACTACGCGCCCGTGCAGCCCGTCGTGGTGCAACAGCCGATTGGAGCGCCGCGATATGCCGTGCAACGCCCCCTACTTTCGCAGCCCGTCCTTTCGCAGCCCGTCGCTATTCAACCTACGGTGGCGCGGCGGCCATTCGCGACCCAGAGTTACGTTGTACAACGTCCGGCGGCGCCCGCGTACGCTACTCAAGCGTACGCTGTGCAGCCGCGCGTCGTTCAATACGCGCCCGTTCAATATGCCGCGGTTCCCGTCTTTCGCACCATGTGGTTTCGAGCCCCGGTGACCTATTACCGGCCAGTTGCGGCGCCCGTTTCGCCGGCAACGGTGGTCGTCCCCGCGGCCAGCCCAAATACCACCTACTACGGCGGTTGCACAACGCAACAATGGCAAGTGCGGCGACTGCCGACAACCTACGTGGCGCCCGCTGTTGTGGCGCCGGGCGCGCTTGTTGCGCCAAGCTATCCGGCAACGGGTTACCCGGCAACAGGTTACCCCAGCCAACCCGCAACGGCGCCTCCCGCGGGTTTTCAACCGGAGCCGTTTTCTCCGGCAGCCCCGCCCAGCCGGCCTTCCACACACTTGGCGCCCGCCGATCAAGCACCAACATTGAAAAAACCGGTCCACGACGACGGCGGCACAAACGCCACGGAACGCGAAACGTACGGCGCCGAAGGCCAACGCGGTAACGAAGCGCCCGCCGCTCCGGCGGCAGGTGATACCCCGCCGGCCGCACACGATCATGGCGCCGACGGTCACGATCATGGCGCCGACGGTCATGCAGGACACAACCACGGCGCGGCCGCATTGCCAAGGAGCATACCCTCGCAAGCGGTTCTCACTCCGGTGCGTAAGCCGAGCAGCGGCGCGGCCACGGGCGAGCAAGGCCTGCGTCCGACGCCAAATCGTTCGCATCGCTCGCTACGACTCCTGCCCGACCCCGATTGGCGCCGCGAATCGCCCGCCGCGCCGCCTCTGAACGAGCCGGAAGATCGCACGGCCCGAAATCGGCAGCCGACCTCGAAGTTCGCGGAAATCATGCGGCGCGCTGAATCGGCTCAGACGGCCAAGGTAGTGCGGTATTCCAAAATCGCTCGTCCGGTCCGGGAGTCGATTCGTCAGGTAAGCGCTCAAATCGCGACGCCTTCGCCGCTGAACGGCCGCATCGATCAGAACGACAGCGGCTGGCGTTCGGCGCGCAGTCGTTAGACGCAACGGCCCACATGCTTTGTTCGCTGGTATCCGTTCACGGGTTTGGCGCCACTGGATAAATAGCGATCACCAACACCATTGCACGAAATAGATCTTGGGCAGGTCCTTGACCGTGCGGAGTATAGGTCGAACCTGCTGGATGACGCAGCGCCGAAATGCCGGGATAGTGGGCCGGCCCCGGCGATCAATCCTCGTCATCCCAATCCTCATCTTCTAGGTCGTCATCTTCTAGGTCGTCATCTTCTAGGTCGTCATCTTCTAGGTCGTCATCTTCTAGGTCGTCATCTTCTAGGTCGTCATCTTCGAGGTCATCATCTTCGAGGTCATCGTCTTCTAGGTCATCGTCGTCGACTTCTTCCCAAGCGTCGAATTCCTCATCGTCATCAACTTTGTCGTTGTCGCCCTCAGCGTTGTCGCCCTCTGTGTTGTCGCCCTCTGTGTCATCGCCTTCAACGGTTTCCCATTCTTCTTCGTCTTCGACATCTTCATATTCCCATTCTTCGCCGCCCTCGTCTTCCGCCGCGATATCATCGGCAAGACCGAAAGGCGCGACGGTTGTTTCTTCATCTTGGCGCTTAACAATGCTGAAAGTCATGTTGAACTCCTTCCGATTACGATCCGGTGGTTTGGGCTCTTAGAGGGCGTTTTGGATAAAACTTTAACCCTGATTGAAGTCGGCGGCATAGGGGGTTAGTCGGTATTTTGGCCGTCGTGGCAACACTCTTTGTTCGTTTGCTGAAGCCATTCCGATCGAGGCAGTGCTTCGAGCGACTTGAGTCCAAAAACCTGCAAGAAATATTTGGTGGTTCCGTAGAGGTAGGGGCGCCCCAGTTCCTCGCTTCGGCCGCAAACACGTATTTGATCCCGTTCGAGCAGTTGCCGCAACATCTCTCCGCAATTCACGCCCCGCACGGCTTCGATATCAGCTCGTAACACCGGCTGACGATACGCCACAACCGCCAATGTTTCCAAGGCCGGCGTGGAAAAACGGAGGTCGCCCGGCACATGCCGCAAACGTTTCAGCCAAGTGGCGAATTGCCGACGCGTCAGCAGGCGGAACCCGCCGGCCATTTCCTCAATGCGAAACGCCCGCCCCTGAGCGTCGTATTTTTTATTCAATCGGCGAATCAGCGTACGTGCTTGGACGCCATCCGCCAGGCTGGCGAATTGGCTAATTTTTCGACTCAACAGCGGTTCCCGGGCCAGAAACAAAATTGCCTCCAGCCGGCGCATTTTAACTTCGATATCTTCGTCGTCTTGCACCGGCGGCGGACTGCCAAGGTGTGAACTTCGAGGTTCGGCATAGGGGCGTCTTAGCCCCCAGCGTTCAAAAAACCGGAGCTGGCCGCTGTCTCGACACGAGACGCCGCCGGTGCGCGTCGCAAACGCGCGGGAATAGCGTTTGGGCCCGACCAGCCGAGAATTTCGCTGAAATGCAAGCGTCATGGGTAACAACCGACTTCAAGCCCATCTGGTCTGTTCCCGGAAATCCTGTTTCGACGGCCTTGGAAGGCCATCGTACAACATAGGTATAAACAACAGGGTGTTTCCTAACGGTACACTTTGGTCGCGGCGCGGGATACGCCCCGTGCGGCGAGCCAGCGTTCGACTTGAGTCAGCACCCGTCGGACCACCACGACGCGGTCGGTATCGACATCTTCAAACCGCCGCGCATAGTTGGAGCCGGCGCCCAATGGCATGTCGCAGACAAACCGGTGCCGGCGCCCTTGGTGAATTTCGATCAGCCGTTGGGTGCGGGCGCCCAATTCTTGCAGTCGTTGCTGCAATTGCCTGATTTCACCAGCTTCGGTCTTCTTGACGACCGCTCCGGGGCGAGCGGCGGGAGCGATATTGGGCGGGCGCCGCCGCACCGCGCCGGCGGGAAGCAGATCTTCCGTCGGACTAGCCTTGAACAGGGGGGCGGGGCGTTGTTCGAGGGCGCCGGCGGCGGGTTTCGTCGCCAACGGGAAGCGGTTTTCGGCCACAAACCGACCGGCGCCCAACGACGCCGCCAGCAATGCCGCCAAGAACACAACCACCCAGCAGGCGCGAACAATTCTGGAAACGGCCTTCCGCATCGGGCAGTCCATCGAAGTCGGTTAAAAATACGGGCCGAGGCCCGGGAAATTCTGGAATACCGTCACTTTACCGTTTTCCCGTGAGTTGGGCAGCGCCATTTTGGAACACAAAACGATGATATTGGGGCGCCGGCAAGGGCTCGTCCGGAAATAATTTGCCGAATTAAAAGCCCGGCATTTTGAAAATACCGGGCTTTTCTGAACGACAATCGGTAACTTATCTCAGGACGAGCCCTCGGCTTTTGCGGTGGGCGAAAGTTGATGACAATATCAAATACGTGGTAAAGTTGTGATAATCTGCGAAGCCTCGTATTGGCGGCTTGCCACGACTTGAGGATTGGAATGCATGTTTTTTCGGCTGCTCAAAAATGCTCCCCTGCTGCTGCTGATTGGCGCGGGGCTGTGCATGTTGTTGCAGGCTCAAGCCGAACAGCGAGAGGTGGCGCGGGAGTATGACCGGCTGGCGGCCAAGGTCGGCCGTTTGCAAGTGACCGACGCCAGCAAGTTTTATGTGGCGCCCATTCCGACCGACGACCCCATGCATTTCGCCTGGCGCGTTTATCTGCCGGCTGGGCTGGCGCTCCAGCAGCGGGCTGAGCATCTTTCTGGAGGATCGACCTCATCGGCATCAATACAATCTGCGGGAGAAAGAGTTTTAAGAGCCTGCTATCGATTCGAGGGCGATTCGACCAAGGTGTTTGTCAAAGGTTTTTCGGGCGCTTCGGAGTCAGGGTTTTCCGACAAATCGTTCGCCAAGTTTGTGCAAAAACATTGGCGCGAATTTGAAGTGGAATCGTTGGCCGCCAATGGCCCAACGCAGTACGAACCCGACGAAATACTGACGCTGCTCAAAATAACCATTCCGGAAAATCTTTATGAAGAAATCAAGCAGACGAAGTATTCGTATCTGGCGGATCGCATCAAGACGAAGCCGCTGACACTCGTCCGGATTGGAACCGTTGCGGCGTTTGAGGCGGAGGAGAGCAAAGCCGGTGAGTGATGCAACGTCCACCACAAGTAATACAACGTCTACCACCGAGGCCGCTTCGCCAGGGAAGAAGGGGCCTTGGCGGCTGCTGCAATTCAGTTTACTCAGCATTTTGTTGCTGACCGTGGCGATTGCCGTGTGGCTGGCCTACAGGAGAACGCTTCAAGAGACGGCGCAAATGCGGCGCGAACTTCCCGGTTTGCGGGAAGTCGCCCGCGAGTTGATCGTGGCCGATCCTGAACGCTACGCGGTTGTTCAGCACCACCAAAATTGGATGGTGGATTTCCGCTGGCGGGTCCATCTGCCTCAGGGGCGGCCATACACGCTGTCGCTGGAAACACATAAGATCTCGCCGAATAACAGCGGCTCTTTTTCAGGTTCAGTATCGTCAGGACCGGCGGCGGAAACGTGTGAAATAGATCCCGGCGAGCATGAGTTGGAACTACAAAAAAATCGCCGAGAAGATCAGTCGTGGCAGGTGTTGGTGTTGGTCGACGGAGAAGTTGTTATGGAAAAAACCCTGCCCGAAGAATGGGAGCCAAGCATGGGAAGCGCCGGCGGCAGTAGGGTTTCCGGCAGCGTCCAGCAGGATATCGAACAGCCGCTGATCCTTTTTCACCGACGCTTCGTGATAATAGACGACAAAGGAATTCGAAGGACGCCAAGTTACCCCTCCAATGGAATAGCCCTCTGGATTGACGCCCAGCAACCGTGAGTAGGGATGTGCGCATCGTTGGAGTTCATGCTATTTTCTGTTCCATCTGTTGGCCTTCGGCCAAATGAAATGTTGCGAAAACTAATCAAGCGTACACTCCAACGGCGCGGTGAAAGAAAGCACACTAAAGTGTGAACTCCAACGGCGCGGTAAAACAAACACGCTAAAGTGTACGCTCCACTCCACGCACGCATTGATTTTGCATGACGCTCCAAAAACCAGAACCGAACAAACGCGCTCCGCTCTGGACGCCCGACGCCGAAACGATTGCCAGGTCGAACATTCAAGCGGCGTGCGATAGCCTTTCGTTCGAGAATTATGATGCGTTTTATCGTTGGTCGATAACGCAGCCGGCTGAATTTTGGGGCTATGTCGTCGAGCGAGTGGGCGTTCGTTTTGAAACGCCGTACAACGAGGTGTTGAACCTGGAAAATGGCCCAGCCGAAGCCCAGTGGTTTTCCGGCGCGACGATGAACATCGCCGAAAGCTGCTTTCAAACCGAAGCCTCCGCAACCGCTATTCTCCATGGCGGACCCGACGGCCAAATCCAAACCATGACCTACGGCGAACTGCGCCGCTTGGCCGACGCCGTCGCCGCAGGACTCAAACGTTTGGGCCTCCAGCCGGGCGACGCAGTGGCGGTGTTCCTGCCGATGACCGCCCGTTCGGTGGCTGTTTATCTGGGCGCTATTCTAGGCGGTTACGTGGTGGTTTCGATTGCCGATAGTTTTTCGGCCGAACAGGTGGCCCTGCGGTTGAAAATCGGTCGGGCCAAGGCGATTTTCACCCAGGGTTTTCTCCAACGCGGCCAGAAGAGCATCGCCCTTTTTGAACGCGTGGCGGAAGCGGCGGGACCTCGCGCCATTCTCGTGGACGATGCGCCGCCCACCGCAGTCGCGCTGCGCGAAGATGATGTGTGTTGGACTGACTTTCTCGCTGATCTTCCCGCTGACTCCCCGCCTTCATCGCCGGTGTATGTCGCCCCCGAAACGGCGATCACCATTCTGTTTTCGTCCGGCACGACGGGCGCCCCCAAAGCCGTGCCCTGGGACCACACGACGCCGATCAAGGGCGCCTCCGACGCCTGCTTCCACCACGACATCCACCCCCGCGATGTGGTCGTCTGGCCGACGAATCTGGGTTGGATGATGGGCCCCTGGCTGATTTTCGCCGCGTTAATGAACCGCGCCACGATCGGTCTGTTTGAAGGTTCGCCGCTGGAGCGATCATTTGGCCAATTCGTGCAACAGGCGGGCGTTACGATGCTGGGCGTGGTTCCCAGCCTAGTGCGCGCGTGGCGGCAATGCGGCTGCATGGACGGGTTGGATTGGTCTTCGGTGCGCGTGTTCAGCAGCACGGGCGAATGCTCGAACGTCGACGACATGCGTTATTTGAGCCAACTTGCCGGCGGCAGGCCGATTATCGAATACTGCGGCGGCACCGAAATCGGCGGCGGGTACTTGGCCGCAACGGTCGTGCAGCCGAATATCCCCAGCACGTTTTCCACGCCCGCGCTCGGCAACGGCCTGCTCATTCTTGACGAACAAGGCGCGCCCGCCGACGCCGGTGAACTGTTTCTGATACCGCCCGCGATTGGCATGTCGAACCGGTTGTTGAACTTCGAGCATCATGAGGTTTATTACCAAGGCGCGCCGACCGGCCCCGCTGGCGAGACGCTGCGCCGTCATGGCGACCAAATGTTACGGCTCGCTTCCGGTTATTATTGCGCCTTGGGCCGCGCCGACGACGCCATGAATCTGGGCGGGATTAAAGTCGGCGCGGCGGAAATCGAAACCGCGCTGGCCGGACTGCCAAACGTAAAAGAAGTGGCGGTCATTTGCGTGGCCACGCCCGGCGGGGGGCCCGATCGGCTGGTCGTGTGCCTGGGCGCCGAAGCGAGGCAACTTCCCGAAAAGGCCGCCTTGCAGGCCGAACTTCAGCAAGCCCTCAAGACCAAACTCAACCCGCTGTTCAAGATCTACGACGTGTGCGTGCTGCCGAATCTGCCGCGCACCGCCTCAAACAAAATCATTCGCCGCCAATTGCGGGCCGACTACGAACACAGCTTGGGTTCGTAGCGATGGTTACAAATTCTCCTTGACGGCGTTGAGAATTTCCAGCACCGCCTTTTGGGCGTCGCCAAACAGCATGAGGGTGTTGTCGGCGGCGAACAGCGGATTGGGAATGCCGGCGAAACCGGGGCTCAGGCTGCGTTTGATCACGATCACGGTGCGCGCCTTGCCGACTTCAATAATTGGCATGCCGGCGATCACGCTGTTGGGGTCGGTCTGGGCGACGGGGTTCACGACATCGTTGGCGCCGATCACGAACGCGACATCGACGGTGTCGAGCGTCTGGTTGATTTCGTCCATTTCCTTGAGTTGTTCGTAGGGCACGTCGGCTTCGGCCAACAAAACATTCATGTGCCCCGGCATGCGGCCCGCCACCGGGTGGATGCCGTATTCGATTTGGGCGCCGTGCTCCTCCAATACCTTGGCCAGATTGCGCACGGCGTGTTGCGCCTGAGCCACCGCCATGCCGTAGCCGGGAACAAACACCACGCGTTGGGCGCCGTCGAGAATCATCGCGACATCGTCGGCCGAAGTGCTGCGCACGTTGCGATACACTTCGTCGGCGTCGGCCACTTCGCCGCCTTCGCCCATCACGCCGAACAGCACGTTGGTCAGGGAGCGGTTCATCGCCTTGCACATCAGGCTGGTAAGGATCAGGCCCGAAGCGCCCACCAAAGCGCCGGAAACCACCAGCACCACATTATTGATCACGAAACCAGTCGCGGCGGCGGCCAAACCCGAATACGAATTCAACAGCGCGATCACGACCGGCATGTCGGCCCCGCCAATGGAATTCACCAGCAACACGCCCAGCACCGAAGCCGCTAGCACGATCACGACGTACACCAACCCGTGGCCGGTGTTCAAAACCACGAACAAGGCGCACATCGCCAGGATGAATGCGGCAAGCAAGCCGTTGACCATTTGCTGCGAGGGCACGTGAAACGGTTTTTTGAACGCTTTTAACTCTTGGAGTTTTCCAAACGCGACCAAGCTCCCCCAGAACGTGACGGCGCCAATCACGCCGGTGGCGGCGGTGGCAATCAGTTCATGCGCCTGCTGGTGGGGATCGAGCATTAAAACGGCGCCGGCCACTAAAATGGAGGCCGCTCCGCCAAGGCCGTTGAAGAGGGCCACCAGTTGCGGCATGGCCGTCATTTTAATCGTCGTGGCCAGCCAAACGCCAATCGCGGCGCCGACCATCAGACCGACGGTAATAAAGACATAGCCGTCGCGCGCGACGAGTGCGATCACGAGCGCCAGCGCCATGGCGATGGCGCTCAACGCGTTTCCCTTGACGGCGGTGCGCGGGTGCGTCATTTTCTTCAGACCGAAAATGAACAGCAACGCCGCTACAAAATACGCGACTTGTAAATAAACTGAGTCCACGATGGCGGGCCTTTCGCGTTTCCGGCGTACGGCGGGAAATATGTTGGTTGGGTGAGTTGCGGCGCGGCTTATCGTTTTTGGAACATCGCTAACATGCGGTGCGTGACCAGGAATCCGCCGACGGCGTTGATCGTGGCCAGCACAACGGCCAAAAATCCGATGAAAGCAGAAACGCCTTGGCCATCGCCGGCAACCAGCAAGGCGCCGACAATCGTGATGCCGCTAATGGCGTTCGAGCCCGACATCAAAGGCGTATGCAGCGTGGGCGGCACCTTGGTGATGATTTCGAAGCCGATAAAAATAGCCAACACAAAAATAAACAGCAGCAGCGCGATCACCGACGGCGAGAGCCCGCCTGCTTCAATGTCCTCCGCCGTTGCTGAAGCAGTAGCCGCAGACGCCGTTTCGACTGATTCCGTTTTTGGCGGGGCGGGCGCATTCTCTTCCAGCAACTGCTTTTGAAGCGATTTGACCGTGGTCGGCTCCGGCTGGGCCGGCTTCACCCCATCTTCGGCCCAGGCCAAACCGGCCGCCGTGAAAGCCAAGAGGACGGCCGTCGCACAACTCCATTTCAGCACGCGTTGCATGGCGATTCTCACTTAGTCCTTGCTTGGTTCTTGATCTGTTTCCGAGCCGCCGTTTTCAGTGTCGCTATCTTCCGAGCCGTCATCAAACGGAATGGGTTTGTCGCCTTCGGCGATCTCTTCTTCTGGCGCCGGTTCCGGCAGTGGCGGCAATTCGAGCATTTCCCGGATGCGGCCGTTGACCACCTCTCCGCCGAACGCCACGCGGGTGTCGCGCACGATTTGATCTTCCAGATCAAGCGTGATTTCTCCGTCCTGGCTCATGTTGAGCAGGAATTTTGTCACGTTGTTGCCAAACATGCGGCTGGCGTCGGCGGGAATTTCGGCCGGGAGATTGGTCGGTCCGAGAATGATTACGCCGTTTTCCTCCACCCTTGTGTCTGCCTGGCTCAGTTCGCAATTGCCTCCGCGTTCGGCCGCCAAGTCGATAATGACCGACCCCGCAGCCATGCCATGCACGGCGTCGGCGGTGATGAGTAACGGAGATTGGCGTCCTGGAATGGCGGCCGTGGTGATAATGACATCGCTCTCGGCTGCGATTTCGGCCATCAGTTGGCGTTGCCTTTGGTAAAAGGCTTCGTCCATCGCTTTGGCGTAGCCGCCTTTGTCTTCGGCGTTGCCGGCTTCTAGTTCGACGAACCGCCCTCCCAGGCTTTCCACCTGTTCACGGCAGGCCGGCCGGACATCGTACCCTTGCACCACGCCGCCCAGCCGCTTGGCGGTGGCAATGGCTTGCAAACCGGCCACGCCGGCGCCGATCACAAACACCCGCGCCGGCTTGATGGTGCCGGCGGCGGTCATAAGCATGGGAAACATCTTGGTGAGTTCGGTGGCGGCCAGCAGAACGGCGCGGTACCCGGCGATCGTGGCCATCGACGAGAGAACGTCCATGCTCTGGGCGCGGGTGATGCGGGGAATCATTTCCAGGGCGAACAGCGCGGCGCCGGTTTGGGCGATTTCCGCAATAGCCTGCGGCGCGCCCAGCGGGTCGCACATGCCGATCACGATTTGACCGGCGCGCAAGCGGCCAAGGTCGGCCCGGCCAGCTTCTGGGTTGGCGCCAAGTGTGCGCACTTGGCAAAGCACATCGGCTTGAAAGAGGTCGTCTCGCGAGGCAACGCACTCCGCCCCGGCCTGGATGTATTCGTCGTCGGAGAAACCGGCAGCCGCGCCACAGCCCGACTCCACCACGATCTCCCAGCCCGTTTTCTTGATCTGGGCCACATTCGTGGGCGCCAGCGCCACCCGGCGTTCGCTCGGATACGTCTCTTTTAGTACGGCCAGCTTCATCGATGCGCCCCGCGATTCAACCCGGCATGCTTCACGCGGCTAGCAATGGCTCGTTTAACGGCAAGCCGAAGGCGACTGCGTTTTTCTGTATTGCTCGAACGGATCGGCACAAAACACAGTCGCCTTCGGCTTGCCGTTAAACGAAAAATGCGACAGTTTCAACCGGGAGCAGCATAGCAGGCAAGTGGAAGGATGCCGGATTCTTACATAAACCCCACACTTTGAGTACCCGACTTGCGTCGAAGCAGTGTTGCCGGTACATTGGCGAATTCGGAAATAGCGGTTCTTCACCGTTGCGCGGGCAAACTGTCAAGCAACCGGCAAACATACAGCGCCCCCTTTATACAGAGCGTCGGCGACGCGGGAGTACAGGAATCTTGTCATCCAATAAGACTTACATGGCCAAAACGGGCGAAGTCGACCAAAAATGGTGGCATGTCGACGCCACCGATAAGATTGTCGGCCGCTTGGCCAGCGATATTGCCGTGATTCTCATGGGCAAACATCGCCCGACCTACACGCCGCATGTCGACACGGGCGACTATGTTGTTGTCACGAACGCTGAAAAAGTCGTGTTCACCGGCAAAAAGTGGGACCAAAAAAAATACACCTGGTACACCGGCTATACCGGGCTCCGCGAGGAGACCGCCGGCGACCGCCTGGGGCGGCAGCCCGAGCGTATTCTCAGTGAAGCCGTTCGCCGCATGCTGCCAAAAAACAAGCTGGCCACGAAAATGCTGGCCAAACTGAAAGTTTACGCCGGCCCCGAACACCCACACCAGGCGCAGAACCCGGCGCCGAAGGATCTGGGCTCGAAAAAGAAGTAGTTTCTCGACGCATTTGGGTTCGGCGAGACGAATTCTCCGGGCCGTTCCTGTTGCTTACACCCTAATCGCTTGCTCGTTTTTCGCGAAAAACATGGAAACAAACACCAAATTCAAAACGGATAAAATCACCGGCGACGCTCTCGGAACCGGGCGGCGCAAGTCGTCGGTGGCCCGCGTTCGCATCAAGGCCGGCAGCGGAAAAATCAGCATCAATCGGCGGCCCATCGAAGAATACTTCGTCAACCTGCAAGATCGGCAGGCGGTGGTCGGTCCGTTGGAAGCCGTGGAAAAAATGGCTGATCTCGACATCACGATTCGCGTGCATGGCGGCGGGAACACCGGTCAGGCCGGCGCCTGCCGAATGGGAATCGCCAGAGCCTTGGTCGCGATGGACGAAGAAGCCTTCAACGCCCTCCGCGAAGGCGGCTACCTCACCCGCGATTCGCGCATGAAAGAACGCAAGAAGCCCGGCCTGCACGGTGCTCGCCGCGGCACTCAGTTCTCCAAGCGTTAAAAATAGTGGATACGTCGTCGTTGCGGCGAATCGGGCGGATGCTGGCCGAGCATGCCCGCCAGTGGCAAGACGAACTGAAAAGTTTGAAACTCTAGAAAACGACGAGCAGCGATGCTCGTCGTTTTTTTGTCGACCAATCCGCCGAAAATTTGTCGCGCGACCCTGCGGCGTGCGAGAGTTTGGCGCAAGGCGCCGCCTTCCTACAATTCTCGCAAGGTTTGGTCGAGACGGGGCGGCTCTCCCAGCGGGCGCTGGCTTGGGCGCTGGCCCCAGCGGAATCGTCGTCCGAATACGCCTGTTGCCAATTTCTGCAAGAAGCCGAGCTGCCGGCCGCGCGGCGCGAGAGCCAGCGGCGCGAACGAGTGGACGCGATGGAGAATCTTTTCGCCTCCGCCGCCGATAAATCGCACATCGCCTGGGCGATTCCCACCATCGTGGAAAGCTTTCTGGCCGAAGCCAATGCCGGGGCGCGGCGTCGGCGGGGCGTTTATTACACGCCGCCCGAACTGGCCCGGTTCGTGATCCGCGGCGTCGATTCGCAGTTGGCCTCTCAATTCCAGCTGGCCGATGGCCTAGCCGATGCAGCGCCCTTAGTGCGATTGCTCGATCCCGCCTCCGGCAGCGGCGCGTTTTTGCTGGCTGCGGTGGAATGCATTGGCGGGCGGCTGGCCGAAAAAAAGGCTCGCCGCGCCAAGGAAAGCGAAGAGCAAGCGGCGCAGTGGTGGGCATCGCAATGGAACGCACAACTGCAATCCAAACTGACCGGCTTCGAGATTTCTCCCCTTCAGGCGATGATGGCCCGTGTCGCCTTGGCCGCGATGTTGGAGCATTGGAGCTATGCATTCATCGCCGCGCCGCCCTGCCCGATTTACGTCGCCGATTCGCTGGCGGGTCTGAAACCAGAGCAGGCGCATGGCCTTCCATCCACGGTGATCGTGGGCAACCCGCCGTTCTCGGCGATTTCGGCCAATCGCTCGGCCTGGATCCAACAGCTATTGCGCGGCGACGATGGAGAGTGTGGCGATCTGGCGAATTACTATCACGTCGATCGCCAACCGCTGGGCGAGCGAAAACTTTGGCTGCAAGATGATTACGTCAAGTTCATGCGTTACGCACAGTGGCACATTGAACGGGCGGGCCGCGGTATCGTGGCGCTCGTGACCAACCATGGCTATTTGGATAACCCCACGTTTCGCGGCATGCGGCAACAGTTGCTCGAAACGTTTCCCTCGATGCACATTGTGAACCTGCACGGCAATTCACGCGCGGCGCGTTGCGGCTCTTCCAGCGAACGCGACGAAAATGTATTTGCCATCGAACAAGGGGTTTCGGTTGGTTTTTTTAGCCGCGTTGCGCGGCAACCCTCCGCCCGGCAAACATCCGCTCAGGTTCGTTACGGCGAACTGCGCGGCGCGCGAAAAAGCAAACTCGCCCGGCTCGATTCCGCCGCGCCCGACGATCTGGCCGCGCGGGAACTGTCGCCGAAATCTCCCTTGTATTTGTTGTGTCCTCGCGATGAAACGGCCGACCAGGAATTTCGCTCGGGGTTTTCTCTCGAACAGGTCATGCCGGAGAACGTGACAGCGCCCGTCACGGCGCGCGATCATCTGGTGGTGGCGATGAGCCGGGAGGAGCTGATCGCGAGAATCGAAAAGTTTTGCGATTCCAAAACGAGCGATGCACAAATACGGCGCCACTTTTTTTCCCGTCCTCGCAGCCATAAATATCCCGCCGGCGATACGCGCGGCTGGCGCTTGGCCGATGCCCGGCGTTGGCTGCAACAAAGCGATGCCTGGCGACGCTGCATTCGGCCCTGCTGGTACCGGCCGTTTGATCGGAGAATGATTTTGTGGTGCGAGCAAATGATCGACTGGCCGCGCGGCGCTTTGATACAGCAGTTGATTTCGGAGGAAGCGACTGGCGAACAAAACGACCTTTCCAAAAACAGCCACGCCAATCACAACATCTCCCACAACGGCGGTTTCGAGACGCTGCAACTCGCGCTGATCGCACGGCGGCAAATCCCGCCCGCGCACGACGCTCAATTCTTTTGGATCGTCGACGGCCTCACGCTCGATGGCGTGATCCGCTCCGATAACCGTGGTTCGGAGTCTGTCTTTCCGCTGTATCGCTGCGAAACCCACGACGGCCAACTTCATCGCACGCTTAATTTTTCTCCCGAATTGCTGGCCGCCTACGCCGCCGCCAGCGGGCGACAAAACCGCGTAGCTCCGTTGGAAAACGATTTGCCTTTGGGGCGGGAGTTGCTCTGCGTGATTTACGCCGAGTTCTTTTCTCCGGCCTATCGAAACCGTTTCGCAGACTGTTTTCGGGCGGCGTTTCCACGCGTGTTCCCACCCAAGTCGGCCGAACTTTGCCGGAAGTTGCACGCAATGGGCCGCCGTTTGATCGAGCTTCATTTATTGCGAGCGGAGCAGCTTCCCCTGTTGGCAAGGCTGGCTTGGGAAGGGCCCTGCACGAGTGAACCGGTTTCGGTCAAGACACGGCGGTTTCCCTATTGGGAGGCGGGAAGAATCGCGCTCGACGCGGAATGTTCGCTCAACGGTGTTGACGAACCGACGTGGCGTTTCGGCGTGGGCGGCCACCAAGTTTGCCGCAAATGGTTGAAAGATCGTCGCGGCGCGCCGCTGGGCGAAAAGGAACGCCACTTGTACCGCCGGATCGTGGCCTCGATCGCCGAGACGCTCGAAATCATGCCCTTGATCGACGCCGCAATTTCCGAGCATGGCGGCTGGCCCGACGCCTTCCAGAAGAACGTGGCGGCCGATAAGTGAAACGATTCCGGGGTATGCCAAGCGGTTACCAAGAATGAATAGGAAGACGAGAGAAATAGATGTTATGGCAACTTTCCGCAACGCCGGCGAAAGTTCAGACATTGCTCGGCGGGCATTTCAACGCAGAGAACGCAGAGGACAGGCGCCAATCATCTCGACTCAAGTTGACGATGCAATGCAATCGCACAGCCGAGGAACATCGCCGAGATTTGATTTTCTTGCCTTTCGTTCTTCTCTGCGGCCCTCTGCCTCTTTGCGGCCTCCGCGTTTCCCGTCTTCGTAACCGCACATAAAAACTTATGTATAAACAACAGGTCGCCAGCCTCCGCTCAAGCTTTGTTGTTGATGATCCTCGGGCGTCCCGCTTTGTTGCGCCCGAACCGAGGTGGGCATGACGCGCTCACATTCCAAATATTGCCATTATGATTGGCGAAGAACCGTTTTTTTTGGTGCGGCGTGTAGAAGGAAAACACGCTAAAGCGTACGCTCCAACGGCGCGGAAACAGAATCAGCCTTGACGTTCCGAGGCGTTCATGCCGCCGTCGGCAGAGCGGGGCGGCGGCGAAGTTTTTTTCTCGTTGGTGCCTGGAACCACCAGCGGGCCGGGGCAGTTCTCTTCCACGGTTTTTCGGAGTTGTTCGCCGCTGATCGACTCGATTTCAATCAAACGCTCCGCCACGGCGATCAGCGCCTCGCGGCGGGTCTCTAAAATATGTCGCACCGTTTCCAGCGAGCTTTCGATAATGCGGCGCACTTCTTCGTCGATTTCGCGGGCTGTTTGTTCGCTGTGCATGCGTCCCGTGGCTTCGTCGCCGGCGGAGGCGGCGAGAAAGATCGACCCCGTGGACGCTTTGTAGTTGACGCGTCCCAACCGGCTCATGCCGTATTCCATCACCATGCTCTGGGCGATGCTGGTGGCTCGTTCAAGATCGTTCGAGGCGCCGGTGGAAATATCGTGGAAGATAATCTCTTCGGTAATTGTGCCCGCCAGAAGGACATGAATGCGGCTCTCCAATTCCCCCTGCGTCATGAGAAAGCGGTCGCCGCTGGGCCTTTGCATGGTGTAACCCAGCGCGGCGAAACCGCGCGGAATGATCGACACCTTATGCACGGGGTCGGTGTTCGGCAGGCTGAACGCCACCAGCGCGTGCCCCGCTTCATGGTAGGCGACGCGCTGTTTTTCGTCGGCGTCCATGACGCGTTGCTTCTTTTCCAGACCGGCCGTGACGCGTTCCACGCCCTCATTGAAGTCGTCCATCTGGACCGCCGATTTACCCGCTCTGGCCGCCAGCAGGGCCGCTTCATTGACTAGGTTGGCTAGGTCCGACCCAACAAAACCGGGCGTGATCGAGGCGACTTTTCTGAGGTCGACTTCCGGGTCGAGTTTGACGCGTTTGACATGCACCTTGAGGATCGCATCGCGACCGAGAATGTCGGGCCGATCGACCAGCACTTGACGGTCGAAGCGTCCGGCTCGGAGCAGTGCGGAGTCGAGTGTTTCGGGGCGATTCGTGGCGGCGAGCACAATCACGCCGCTGTTCGAGGTAAAGCCATCCATTTCGACCAACAGCGCGTTGAGCGTTTGTTCGCGTTCGTCGTGCCCGCCGGCCATGCCGGAGCCCCGGCTTTTGCCGAGAGCGTCGAGTTCGTCAATAAAAAGAATGCAGGGGGCCTTGCTCTCGGCCTGCTGGAACATGTCTCGCACGCGGGCGGCGCCAACGCCGACGAACATCTCGACGAAGTCGGAGCCCGAAAGGCTGAAAAACGGCACGCCGGCTTCGCCCGCAATGGCCTTGGCGAGTAGTGTCTTCCCGGTTCCGGGAGGGCCGACCAGCAGCACGCCCTTGGGGATGCGTCCGCCCAGGCGTTGGTATTTTTCCGGTGAACTGAGGAAATCGACCACTTCCTTGACTTCGCCCACGGCTTCATCAATGCCGGCGGCGTCGTCGAAGGTGACGTCTAGGTCGTCTTGTGCGTAGAGCCGGCCTCGGCTGCGTCCAAACGACATCGGCGACCCCGCCCCGCTCAAACGCCGCATCATCACGACAAACAGCACCACGAAGAGGCCGATCACCAACAAACCGAAGATATTATTTTTCCAGTAGTTCTCTGGTTCGTTGGTCCAGGAAATACCGTTTTTGGAAAGCGCGGCGCTGAGCTTGCTGAGCTGTAGGTCGGACGAACTCTTGTACGTGCGAAAGGCCACCTTTTTCTTGACATTGTTCCGGCTAGGGTCTTGGCTGTCGAAGGTTTCGGCGTCGACCACGCCCCAAACGAGGGTGTCGTCGACTCGCACGTTGCGGAGGTTAAAGTAACGCGTGCGGATTGTTTCCCCCGTCACCTCGACTTCGCCATTCTCGATCAGCTTCTCAAGATCGGGGTAACTGATTTCCGGACTGGCTTGGTGGATGACGTAAAACGTGGCCACGACAATCAACAGGCCAATGCCGAAAAACGCATAAAGAATGTTTTGTCCTTGCCCGCCGGAAGAGCCCTTGGGTTCGTGAGGGCGCCGCGAAGAACCGTCGTCGTGTGTCATGGAGAGTCTTTCAGAAAAAATCAGCGAAGCTTCCACTTCCGCCGGCCGTTGGCGGGCTATGGTTCCATTATACTCCCCGGTTGAAAAACGATATCCCCTAATATTGCGGGAGGCGGCGGCTAGCGGGAGCTGCCCCGTTTCAGGGTTGCCGCCAAACGGGCGCCGCGCTAGAATGCCCTGGATGATCCGAACTTGAATGTTCAAGGGAGGTTACGGCTTGTGTATTACTGGCGGGCCCATGGCATGGCGTACGCATATGACCCAGGATGTCCGTAAAGTCGCGATACTCGGCGCCACCGGCAGCATCGGGCGCAGTGCATTGGAAGTGGTGGCGGGTTCAGCCGGGCGTCTGCGGGTGTGGGCGGTTTCCGCTCATCGGCGTTGTGAAGAATTGCTGGTTTTGGCTCAAAAAACACGGCCTAAGTTCGTCGTCGCGACAGATTCCCGCCGCGCCGCCGAATTCGACTGGCAAGAGTTGCCGTCTGAAACCGAACTGCTGATGGGCCAGGAGGGCCTCCGCCAAGTAGTGCAACACGACGAAGTAGATATCGTGCTGGCCGCGATTGTCGGCAGCGCGGGGCTGACCAGCGTGTGGGCCGCACTCGAAGCCGGAAAAACCGTGGCCCTGGCCAACAAGGAACCGCTCGTGATGGCCGGTCCGCTCATTATGGAGTTGGCCCGGCGGTGCGGCGGAGAATTATTACCAGTCGATAGCGAACACAGCGCGGTGTTCCAGGCTTTGCAGGCGGGGCGGCGGAAAGACGTCAAACGTATTATACTAACGGCCAGCGGCGGGCCCTTTCGCGGGTTCACCCCTGAACAATTGCGGACCGTGACCGTAAAAGACGCCCTAGCCCACCCCACGTGGAGCATGGGCCCGAAAATTTCGGTCGATTCCGCCACCATGATGAACAAGACGCTCGAAATGATCGAGGCGCGGTGGCTGTTCGATCTGCGGCCCGAGCAGATTGATGTTGTTGTGCATCCTCAATCGATCGTTCATTCCTTGGTGGAGTTTCAAGATGGCTCGGTGCTGGCGCAAATGAGCCCGCCCGACATGAAACTTCCCATTCAATATGCATTTTCGTATCCGGAGCGTTGGCCGGGTCCGGCCAAAAGGCTCGATTTGAGCCAAGCCTTCCAACTCGATTTTGAACCACCCCACGAAGAAACATTTCCGGCCCTACAGCTAGGACGCGATGTCGCCCGTTTGGGCGGTTCGGCCGGCTGTGTTTTGAATGCCGCGAACGAGGCGGCCGTGGCTCGGTTTTTAGACCACGATTTGTCGTTCGCTAAAATCGCTCCGGTATGCCGGGCGGTGGTCGAGAGCCACGCACACGAATCAGACCCTACCTTGGAACAATTACTCGGACTCGACCTCTGGGCCCGAGAGGAGGTGAATAAATGGCAGCTTACTTAATGGCCGACCTATTGGCCGAATTCAATATGCTCGAAGCCGTACTGGGCGTACTCGGCACGATTTGGCTGGTGCTGAAAGTGGCGGCGGGCATCGGTTTCGTGATTTTCGTGCATGAACTGGGCCACTTCGGCGTCGCGAGAATGTGCGGCGTGAAGTGCGAAAAGTTTCTGGTCGGTTTCGATGTGCCTATCGGCATTGGCCGGTTCCAACTGCCGCGCACGCTTTGGAAACGCCAATGGGGCGAAACGGAATACGCAATTGGCATCATTCCATTCGGCGGCTATGTGAAAATGCTGGGGCAAGACGATAACCCCGCCAACGCGGAAGCCGAAGCGGAGCGAACGCGCATTCGTAAAGACGACGACGACAGCGAAGTGGCCGATGGCGAAGTGGACGACGGGCAAGTGGCCGATGAAGCCGACTTTGAACTCGATCCTCGCAGTTATACCGCCAAGAGCGTTCCTCAAAGGATGGCGATCATTTCGGCGGGCGTCACAATGAACGTGATATTCGCGGTGGTGTTCGCCACGATCGCCTATTATTTTGGCGTCACCTACACGCCTACGCAGGTGGGCGGCGTGGTGGCGGGCAGCCCGGCCTGGATTGGTTCGTCGGATTGGCCCATTGAGCACCTGCAAGCGGGCGATCAAATTCTGTACGTGGGAGAAGAAAAGGGCGAGCCCGACCAACAATTGCGTTTTGGAAAAGATCTGGTCGAGCAAGTATTCATGGCCGGCGTCGATTCCAAAGTGCAATTGCTGGTCAAGCGGGGCGATGCCAATCCGGTTTGGATCAGCGTCCAGCCGAGTGAAAAATTCACGCCGATTCCCACCATTGGCGTCTCGCCTCCGCTCTTGCCGGTGCTGGCGGCCAAGGACAATCCGGTGCTTCCAGGAACCGGCGCCGCAGCGGCCAGCCCGCCGTTCAAAGGCGGTGATCAAATCGTGGCCATCGACGGCAAGCCGATCCAGGATTATGTCGCGATGAAGGCGCTCTTGACGCAGAAAATGGGCCAGGAGTTAACCTTCACCGTCAAACGAACGACGAAGGACGGCGTTTCCGCGAAGGACGGCGTTTCCACGGAGGTCGACATCAAGGTCGGCGCGACGCCCCTTCGCGGCGTCGGGTTGATCATGAAACTGGGACCGGTTTCGGCCGTGCAAGTTGGCTCGCCGGCAGCGCAGGCGGGCGTGAAAGCGGGCGATCTGCTGGTTTCCCTGGCGAGCCAGCCGATAGGCGACGCCTTCACGTTGCCGCAACGCCTTCTTCCGCAGGTCGGTAAGAAAGTGGAATTGATTGTCTTGCGAGAGGGCCGGGAGCAAACGCTCTCCATTGAGGTGCGTGCGCCGCGGTCTTACGATTCGGGCTATGGTCCGGCTTCGCCGATAGGCATTGACGCCCTGGGCTTGGCCGTCAACATGACCAGCGAAGTGGCTGCGGTTGCCAAGGGCAGTCCGGCGGAAAAGGCCGGTTTTCTGCCCGCCGACATACTCACCGAAGCCTCGTTTGTCGCGGTCAACGATGCGGAACGCGCCAAAAAGGCGAAGTTCTACAGTACTGCCGTGCCTTTCGACGGCAAGAAAGGCAGTTGGCCCGAAGTGCATGAAACGCTTCAATTGCTGCCAACCGGCACCAAGCTGAGCGTTTCCTTCTCGCGCTCGGGCGCCATGCCCAAAACCAAGGTGCTCGAAGTGGTTGCTTCGAAGCAATGGAGTATCCCGCAGCGAGGTTTGTCGATCACTCAGCTCAAAGAGGTGCATACCGCCGGCTCTTTTTCGGAGGCGGTGTCTTTGGGTTTCCGTGAAACCCGTGAGCAGTTGATGCAAGTCGCCACCGTTTTGAAGAAACTGCTCACCGGGAAGGTGGCCGCCACGAATTTGGCCGGGCCGGTGTCAATAGCCTATGTTGCCGGGGCTGAAGCAAACCAAGGCTTTCCCCGGTTGCTGATCTTCCTGACCTTCATGAGCTGCAACTTGGCGATCGTGAACTTCCTACCGATACCGGTCTTGGATGGCGGGCATATGGTCTTTTTGATCTACGAAGGCATTCGCGGAAAGCCAGTCGACGAGCGGGTGGCGGTCGGGCTGACGCTCTCCGGTCTGTTTTTTGTGCTCTGCCTGATGATTTTCGTCTTTGGGCTCGATTTCTACCGCTTCGCGCCGTGGCTGGGTTCGTAAGGCGAGCGTGGGATAGTTAAATCTTGAATTGGCTTCTGAACCGGGCCGCGGTTTTCCACGCTTTCCTAATTTTTTAGGCCGCAACGGCCGCGTTGGCGTTGAAGTCGGGTGGTCGGGTGGTCTATAATGTGCTCCTTAAGTTGCGAGCGGGATAGCGCCTGCTGGCGTCCTCTACCGTTCTCGGTTGAAAATGGTGCATTTTCGTTTAACGGCAAGCCGAAGGCGGCTGCGTTTTGTGGCAGCGCGTTTGAGCAAGCAGGAAAACGCAGCCGCCTTCGGCTTGCCGTTAAACGAGCCATTGCTATCCGTGAGAAGTATAACTACCAATACATGGCGGGCCGCTAAGCCCGCTTCGTTGTTTCATGCGTGTTGTGAAAGTCTGCGGATATGCCAATTGATAAAAGTTTGAAAGTTCGGGCCGGTTCGGTGAGAAACCGCAACGTCTTAACGCGGGCGGAGCGTTTGACCAAACTTCAGGAAGCGGAACGTTGGTCGGAAGGCGATCCCGTCATGGGGCTGCCCAAGGTTCGCGTGGTCAAGGTCTCTCTGAAGAAAAAGAAGAAAGCCAAGAAGGCCGAAGACGAAGAAGAGACCTAGTGCTTTGTCGCAGCTTAATTTTAGGATCAGCCGCAGCCCGCTAGCCCACGGTTCTGAGCGGGAAAACCGTGGGCTAGCGCCCTGCGGCTGATATCTTGCAACCCTAATTCTTAGCTGTGACAAAACACTAAGGAATCGTCACAAGATCTATTCCGAGCAATGGTGTTATGGAATTCTCGCCAAGCCGGAGGCTTGCCAGCCGGTGGTCGAGCGCAGCGAACACCACCGGTAGGCCAACGCAACGAACGTGCATCCCAGCGGGATGCCAGATGCAGCGGGCCCGAGAGACACCTCGAAACAACGCCGTCATTTGCGCCGCCCATTGCCGCCCACCGTTGGAGTGTACGCTTTAGGCGAGCGGCAGATGAAAATTCACCTAATGCAAGCACGAAGCGCAAGCGAGTGAATCAGCAAACGGTCATTCCCGCGTAGGCGGGAACCCAAAAAACTCACGGACTCCCGTTGCGTGCGGGTAAATTTTATTGGGAGAGCCAAACGCCCCTTCTACCTCCCCCCCTTGAAAAGGAGTTGTTGGCGACGCTCATTGCGCGAACGGTCCTCAGCGGCTGGTAAATTCTCTTTTGCCGCGGGGCGGGCTATACTTCGGAATAGGCGCCATCGCTTCTGAAGCTTGCGGGGAGGGAAACATGACGAAACCACCACACTGCCTGCGAGCATGTGTTCTCGCGATAGCCGGAGTCGCCGCCGCATACGGCGGCGAGCCGCGAGTCAGTTTGGAATTGGCCACAGCGCCCGGCTTTCCCATTTCCGGTTCGCAAAAATGGATCAAAACACTCGATGGGTTGGGTTTCGCTTCGGTGCGCATTCGCACCGGTCGCGGCGGCGATCAACCCTCGACGCGCGAGTTGGGCGAGGCCGATTCCCGCTCCTACCGCGTGATCGGCATCCTGACCTCCAAAAACAAACTCCTGCTGCCCGGCGGGTCGTTCTCGCAATATGATCGGGGCGGCATCAAAACGTGGTTGGCGAAACTCAAATCGGGTGGTAAGAAAAGTTTGACGGAATCGACCGTCGCCTTCGGACTCACCGAAGAACAACTTGTCAAGTTATATGGCCAGTTGGGCCAGCGTATTTCTTTTGCCACCGCCGACCGGCAAGGATCGAAAATCGTCAAGGTGTTGGTCCGCCAAATTCCGCTCGCCGTTTCGATCGACCCGGCGTCCCGGGCGAAACTGGCTCACGATTTTGTCCTCCACGACGAACTGCAAGGCACGACGTTGGGCGTTGGACTGGCTGCGGCGTTGCGTCCGCTCGGCTTGGCTTTCATGCCGGTGCGAAAGGGAAACGCAGTGAGTTTGGCGGTCGTTGACGCCGCCACCCGCAAAAAAACCTGGCCCGTGGGCTGGCCAGCGCAGAGACCGCCGCGGACCTTAACGCCGCAACTCTTTAAGTTTCTGAACGTTGAGATCGAAGACATTCCCCTCACCGACGCCATTGCCGCGGTTCAGGGGCGGCTGGACATGAACGTCTTGTGGGATCACGCCAAAATCAAGCAACGCGGAATCGAGCCCGAGAAGGTCAAGGTGTCGTTGCCGGCGGGGCGAACCTACTATCGCAAAATCCTTAACCGCTTACTGGCGCAGGCCAAACTAAAAGGCGAGGTGAGAACCGATGAATCGGAGCAACCTTTTCTCTGGATCACCACGATTCGCCCCTGAGAACGTCTGCCGGGGTTGAAATTGTCTTTGAAATGCTTTCCTTGGCGCTGCCTTTATTGCCCGCCGGGCGGTTGCAGGTTAATTTGGAGGGCTGGAATGCAGGAGCCTTCCTTCGTGAGGCGTATTTCCCGACAAACGTGGCGGCGCTGCCCCACAAGGAGAGACCGAACCGTGGAGTTGGACAGAGCGTTGGAATTGCTCCGGGGCGGCCCCGAGGGCGTCGCAAAATGGAACGCCTGGTTGGCCGGCAGCGATGGCGAGGCGCCCGCGTTCGACCGCGCCGACCTCAAAGACCAAAACCTGCAATCGGCCGAGTTTCAGGAAGTCCGATTGTTTCGCGTCGATTTCGACCGCTCCAATCTCGACGGCGCTTTGTTCCGGCACGCCAATTGCGCGGAAGCCAGCTTCGCCGAGGCCTCGCTCAAAGCGGCCAATCTGACCGACGCCAAGCTGTTCCGCGCCAATCTGACCGAAACCGATTTCGCCGGCGCCGCGCTGGTGAATGTTTATCTGGGCGAAGCCGACCTGACGCAAACCAACCTCGGCGGCGCCGACCTGACCGGCGTCACCGGTCTGCGCATGTTGCAAATCAAACAAGCCGTGGTCGACGAAAACACCATCTTGCCCGAGTGCCTGAAACACCAATTCGAAGACCTTGACGACGCCCGCCGCGACCGCCTCTCACCGCTGCTGCGCTCCATGCTGGAGAAACTGTAAGGGGAGCGGCAGATGAAAATCACCTAATACAAGCACGAAACGCAAGCGAGTGAATCAGCAAACGGTCATTCTCACATAGGCGGGAACCCAAAAAAAAACTTCCGGACTCCCGCTGCGTGCGGGTAAGTTATTTTCCGCCGCTCGCCTAAGAACGTATTTTGAAACGAAAGCACGCAGGCCTTCCAAGGCCGTCACATGTTTCGTTGCGACTCAAAAAAGCCCGGCATTTTCAAAATGCCGGGCTTTTAACTCGGGTAAATTGTTATCTGCCGCTCGCCTGAGAGCGACTAGGCGAACAGTTCCTTGATCACCTTGCCGCCATTGGCGATTTTCATCGGCCGGCCGCTGAGGCTGGTGAAAGTGGTGTCGAGCGATATGCCGAGCGACTTGCAGACGCTGGCCATGACATCTTGCGAGGAATATGGCTGGGTGTCGACTCGGGTGCCGTCGCCGTTGGTGGCGCCAATCGCGATACCGCCGTTCATGCCGGCGCCGCCCACGGTCACGCTCCAAGCACGCGCCCAGTGGTCGCGCCCGGCGTTGCCGTTGATGTTCGGCGTGCGGCTGAATTCGCCCATCCACATGATGGCGGTGTCTTGCAGGAGGCCCCGCTGTTCGAGGTCTTCGTAGAGTGCGCTCATGGCTCGATCGAGTTCGGGCAGTTTCGTATCGGCCAAGGTGGAGTGAATGCCCGTGTGCATATCCCAACCGCCCAGGTCGACTTCCACGAACGGCACGCCGGCTTCGACCAACCGCCGCGCCATCAGGCAGCCGCGACCGAAGTTGGTGGCGCCGTAGCGTTCGCGCACCGGCTCTGGTTCTTGCTCGACCTTAAAGGCCTGCATCTGATCACTGGTCATGAGGTTCAAGGTTTTGTTCAGAATTTCGGCGTGATCTTTCGCGGCTTGGCCTCGATTCTGCTTGATGAAACCGTCTTCGATCAAACGCAAGGTCGCCATGCGCTGCATCAGGCGTTTGTCGTCGATTTTCATATCCAGGTTGCGAACACGGCCGTTGCTATTGACCGCGAACGGGGCCCACGCCATGCCCAAGAATCCGGGGCCCACGCTGCCGCCGCCAACAGCCACGAACGGCGGGATTTCCAGCGAACCCTTGCGTTGGTCGATCAGTTCGTGCGAAACAACCGCACCGTAGCTAGGATGCTCCACGTTCGGGTTGGGCACATAGCCGGTGTGCATGTAGTACCGCCCGCGGGTGTGGTCGGCTTCGCGGGTGCTCATGGAGCGAATGATGGCCATGTTGTGCATTTGCTTGGCCGTCATGGGCAAATGCTCGCAGATTTGCACATCTCCGCTGGTGCTGATCGGGCTAAAGGGGCCGCCGGTCACGGCGCCGGGTTTAAGGTCCCAGATATCCATGGTGGAGGGGCCGCCGCTCATCCAGAGCATGATGGCCGATTTGTTGTTTTTCTTCAACGTTTGCGCGTTGGCGCGAATCGCGTTTCCCAGCGTGAGAGCGGGAATCGTCATGGCGCTGGCGCCCGCCATGTGCTTCATGAAATGACGGCGGCTCATGCCCGTGGGATTTTTCATTAACTCGGCTCCTTAGTGAATCGCGTTGCCATAACGCGGTGTGTCGTTTATGGGTCGCGCGTTTGTCGTTAGTGTTTGTCGTTAGTGATTGTCGTTAGTGATTGATGATAAACTCATTGCTGTTGAGCACCGCCCACCACAGATCTTGCAGCGCCGCGGTGGCATCGCCCTTGCGGGCGACGAGCAGTTTGTTGGCGATCCCGACTTCATTTTTTGTGGGCTTCCGGGCAAGCGCCGACTCGAAGAGGAAGTTGATTTTTTTTGTGTTGCTTAAGTCGCCATGGGCGATATTCCATAAGAATCCGCCTTTGTCGGTGCTGACGGCTCGCTTGACCAAACCGCCGTTGAACATCATTAAGGCTTGGGGAATCGTGCCGTTGAAGGTGGTCGCCTCGATGCCTTCGTCGTTGCCAAAGGCGATCACAAACTGGCGAAGCCACTCGCGTTTGGTATCTTCCTGCTGCTCATAGGAACCGCTCGCGTTTTGTGCCTGCGTGGCCACCAACAGCGATTCATAAAGCTCTTCGGCGCGCATCTGCCGCAAGTAAAAATGGCTGAACTTCGGCGTTTCCCCCAGTAGCGGGTCGTCGGCGGTGTTGCCGCTCGTGGTCCGGCTGGAAAGCGAATACGCTTCGCTCAACACGATCCAGCGCATCAATTCCTTGAGGTTATAACTGTGCTTGCGCAACTCCTTGCCAAGCTCTTCCACCAAAACCGGGTGCGTTGCCGGATTGTGCGGACCCATGTCGTCGATCGGCTTGGTGAATCCATAACCCATGAAATGCGCCCAAGTGCGATTGACGATCGCCTTTTGAGTGTATTCCGACCCAGCCACCATTTTCGCCAGTTCGCCGCGGCGATTGGCGTCTTCCAAGAAACCGCTGCGAGAAATGGAGGAGCCATCGACGAACACCGGGTAGGCAACCTTCAACAGGCCGTTTCGCAGTTCGTAATAAACCTCCGCCTCTTCAGGATTGCCGCCTTCACCGGCGAAATCTTGGTCGATCAACTGCACGCCGGTAATATCACGCGTGCCGGGGTTGAAGCTCCGCAGCGCGGCGGTCTGGCGGAAAAAGGCGTTCATTTCCCAGAACTTGCGCTGCTTCCATTCATTGAACGGATGGTTGTGGCACTGCGTGCATTGCACTTGCAGCCCCATGAACACTTGCGCCGTCTTGGCGGTCGCCTGGGCGCCGTTATCTTCCAGCTTCATGGTGAGAAAGTTCACCGCGCCGTTGAAGTTGGGGGCGCCGGGCGTGTTGGAGCCGGTGGCGGAAATTAACTCCTCGACCATCCGATCGTATGGTTTTTCGCGAGCAAACGAATCTCGCAGGTATTTCTGCAAACCAGGACGACTGGTGAGGCTGTTGCGCTCCGTTCCGCCGCTGCGGCCAATCAGGACGTTCGTCCAGATGGTGGTCATGTTGCGGGCGTATTCTTCGGTGTACTTTTCTGAAAAAAGCAGGTCGGCAACCAGCTTGGCTCGCTTGTCGGACTCCGTGCTCCCGACATAGGCCAGCAGCTCTTTTTGTGACGGGATTCGACCCAGAATATCCAGATGCACACGACGACACCATTCGCCGTCGGTTGCCGGCTTGGAGGGCTTGATGCCGTAGTCTTTCCAAGCCAGGCGAATTCGTTCGTTGATCAGCCGAACTTGCGGATAGCCAAAATCATCGGCTGGCGCGAGCTTCTTTCCCTTGGGCGATGCCGCCGATGCGCCGGCGCCCGATAACACGAAGCCGGCAACCAGCAACGCCGCCACGGCGCGCCCTATGAAACGTAAACCTCTGCCGTCAAACATTTCGCCATTCTCCCCCGGTGGAAAAGACTCTGTGGAAAAGTCGCTATGGAAAAGACTCTGAAGAAAAGATTTTGCGGGTACTGCCTACGCGATAGCCACAGCGCGATGACCGCCACCTGAACCGACCGCCTATGCCATTAAAACGCCCGAACGCCGCCAAAGTACTCACCAAAGCGGCCCGACCCCGCCAATAGAGAAGTCCAACTACTTACATAATAACGGAATACGGCCAAAACGGGAACAAAAAATCGGGGTCCGCACGCTTGAGCCCCCCTTTTTGGCGGTGAATTTGTCATGGGAGCTCACTGTAAGCCGGAGGCTTTGCGGGCCACTAGGAACAGGCAAGAACCTATTCCGTGGTTTCGGCCTTAAAAAAGGGCATTGCTCCGCATGTTTACGCAATGCACAATGGCGGTATGCAAGTCTTTTGCCCGTCCTGCCAAAAACCGCAGACCGTTGCCGATGAACGCCAAACGGCTACTCTTTCATGCACGACCTGCGGGCATACCTTCAGCACGGCAGTGAACTCGGAAACGGTCGATCATGTTCCGATGTCGGCGGGGGAAGAAACGGGCGAGTTTATTGCCGGCGAACTTCCCGAAGATCTGCACTCGCGGGAAACGGTAATCCGGCCGGAACTGCAACGAGACACCCCGCTGGCGTCCGCCCCCAAACAAAAAACCTTCGCCGGGTACGAGTTATTGGAGGAAATTGCACGGGGCGGCATGGGCGTGGTTTACAAGGCGCGGCAAAAATCGCCGCATCGGGTCGTGGCCTTGAAAATGATTCTTTCGGGGCAGTTGGCGTCGAAAGAAGAAATTGCACGATTTTATAGTGAAGCCGAGGCGGCGGCGGCGCTGGAGCATCCTAACATTGTGCCCATCTATGAGGCGGGTGAGCAGGAAGATCGCCATTTTTTTTCGATGGCCTTCGTCGAGGGGCAAAGCCTGGGCGACAAAGTGCGTAATGGACCGTTGCCTCCCCGCGAAGCGGCGCAACTCATGAAGACTATTGGCGAGGCGATGGCCTACGCACACGACCACGGCATCATTCATCGCGACCTCAAACCCGCGAACATCTTGCTCGACCAAGAGGGCCAACCCCGCATTACCGATTTTGGGCTGGCCAAGAATATCAAAGGCGACAGCAACCTCACGGCCACGGGCCAAATCATGGGCACGCCGAGCTACATGCCGCCGGAGCAGGCGTCGGGAAAGATGAACGAGATCGGTCCCGCGGCCGATATTTATTCACTCGGCGCCGTGCTCTATTGCCTGCTTACCGGGCGGCCCCCGTTTCAAGCGGCCAGCGTGTTGGAAACGATTACGCTCGTGATCGAAAAAGAACCCGTGGCGCCGCGAACATTGAACCCGTCCACGCCGCGAGATTTGGAAACCATTTGCCTCAAATGTCTGGAAAAGAATGCCGAGCGGCGTTACGCTTCCGCCGGTGAATTTGCCTTGGAGCTACAACGTTACCTGAACGACGAACCGATCCAGGCGCGGCGCATTGGCGCGCTTCATCGGGGACTGCGTTGGTGTCGCAGAAATCGACTGGCAACGGGGCTGTTCGCCACAATTCTTCTCACGCTTATTTCGCTCGGCGCCGGCCTCAACTACCGCGCTCGCTTGGCAAACGCCGCCAAGGACACCGCGTACTTTCAGGAGCTCGCCCGCGCGTCGGACATAGCCACCAAGGCGGCGAAGAAAGCAGAGCAAGCGGAGCGACGCGCTAAGTCGACCGCACAATACGCCTCACTCGTGGCCGGCGCGAAGGAGAAATCGCTGCGCAAGAAATGGGGTTGGACACAGTCCGCGCTCGACGACGTCCGACAATCCAGCGGATTGGAAACCGACCTCTCAAATCCTGAAGAGTTGCGCAGCTTGGCGGCGGGCGCCATGGCCTCATTCGATTTCACTCCCGAAGCCGTGCTTGCCGCCGATATCAACACCGCCGCCATCGCCTTCAGCCCCGACGGGCGCTGGCTTGCGGCGGGCGAATTGAAACATGGCTTGGCGCCCAAGGTTTTGGTTTACGACACGCAAACACATGCATTGGCTGCGCAGTATTCATTTTCCAATCTGAGCCTTTCGGCTGTCGCCAAATTGTTTTTGCATAAAAAACATGCCTACCATGATGGTATTCGTTGTTTGGCGTTTAGCTCCGATGGCCGCTGGCTGGCGGCGGGCGCCCGGTTTGGGCGGCTGTTGGTTTGGGATACGCGGGAGGAATCGCCCACGCCGCGAAGTTGCCAAGCCTTTGCTGACGACGAAGAGGTTTTTGAACTTTATTTTGGACCGCACGATGCCTCCGTTTTGGCTCGCTCGAAAACGGGGACGCTAGGCCGCTGGGCGTTTCTTTCCGACGCCCAAGCTGTGGCGTTGCATTCCTCGATTTCTTCGTTCGATGTTTCCGCCGCGCGAGGTATTGCAGTCTCGTCGGGAGAGACGCACCTAAAGATTCACGATCTTACCGACTTGAGTCGAACCCAAACGGCGCCTGTCGGCGAGGCGGATTTCGTGCGTTTTAGTCCGCCGGGAGATTATTTCGCCACGCGTATCGAAGTCGGCGCCTTCGGGCTGCTGAGCGCCCGCACTCTTTTACCTATCGGAACTCTACGAAAGCCTGATGGCGGGATTGGCTGGCTCGATCAAATGTCGTTCTTGCCACACGGAAGCGTGCTTGCCGTGTCGGGGAGTGAAGAGGTTAGTTTTTTTTCCTCGCATACCGAGCGTTGGCTGGGAGAAATATTAGTCGCCAATGGTGATCAGTTGAGAGCGACTTTTAGTCCGACCGGCGGCCAGCTCGCAATGATCGGCACGAACGAGAAGGTGCAACTCTACCGTGTGCGCGTGGAGGATTGCGTTGCTGTCGTGGCGCAACAAGACAGCCAACTGCAAGATGTCGCCTGGAGCGCCGACAGCCGCAGAATTACTTGCCTCACCACCGAGCAAATCTACTTGAAAACCGAGCACTTTCGCTTGCGGCGGCTCAATCAGTGGGATATCGAATCCAGGCGAATGCTTAGCGAGCAAACCGTAGCCGGCCTCAGCGTCGAGGAAGAACCCGGAGTTCACTACTTGCATGCAACGCCCCATAAAAACGAATTTGTTTCCACGGTGGCCGGGGCGGGCCTGTTGGTTTCGTCCGTTCAAAACGGCCGGTTGCTCGCCGACCGCTTGGCCGACGCCCACGGCGTCAGTTCGCTGAACGTCCAGCAAGACCTGCTTTCCGTCGCCACGCCGGAGGCCAAGCATGCCATCGTCGACGACGCCAACGCTTCCAACGGCAAGGCGCTGCGTATCGAGCAGGCTGAAAAAAAATGGCGCATCAATGTCGACCTATCGAAGATCGCCATTCCCGACGCCCCCGACGATTGGCTTCTCTATGTCGTTCTCAAAGTAGACTCGCCCAGCCCGGTGGGCCCCGTGTTGCAAACGCATCTTGAAGTCAAGGGGAATCATTATACGGTGGCGGCCCAACACCTTTCCTCCGGCGGCGCCTACGATGTGCTCCCGGTTGCGAACGTCCATCGAAAAGACTGGCCGGCCCTGCAAATTTCCTTCGAGTCGGCCGAGGGTGTTCCAGAGGGCGCCATCATTTGGATCGATCGGCTGATCATCGCGCCCGAGAGCCACATCCACCCCGATTCAAAACCGTTAGGACCGCTGGCTTTTTCTCCCGACGGAAGCCGCTTGTGGCTGGTGAACAACGAAATGGAACTGGTCGGCTTGACCTACCCCGCGTTGCAGCGACAAGCCTCGTGGAGGAGCGCCGTTTCCGATACCGCTCAGAAATCCATCACTTCCTTAGCGGCCGGAAACACCTGGACCATCGCCGGCGGCGATGATGGCGATCTGCGGTTCTTGAAAAACGGAAAATATCACAATACCGTCAAGGGACCGGGCGGCGAAATTGCCGCCTTGGCGTTGGCGGCCGATGAAAAGTCCGTTGTGTTGGGAACCACGATGGGCGCCATGCGAATAGTAGCCGTTCCCGATGGTGAAACGATTGCCGACCTGCCCGAACAAGAGCTTGAAATTACTTCGCTCGCACTCAGTTCCGATGGCGCCACGCTGATTACAGCCTCCAACGACCAAGCGGCTCAAATATGGCGCCGCCAGAGCGAAGGCTACCGGCCGTATGTTCGCCTGCCTCTCGATGGGGAAAACTCGCAGCTTCGCCTCTCGCCCGATGGCGCCAAGTTGGTCATTTTTTCCCGAGGCCATTCGGGTGTTCGCCTCTGGCGTTTAGATCGCCTGAAAAAACGATTTCAAGAATTGGGGATTTCCGAGGAGTAACACTTCGCCGGAATCCAACGCGTAATTTCCGACCAAGCCGTGCAATTCTGTTGCTAGGCGGTTAGAATCGGCCAAGGACGGTTCGAGAAATAGTTGCCTGATTTGCATAAGCAAAGGATGGACTTTGCCAAATCACTGAGACGGCGCTAAACGTTCCGAACGGTCCTATTACCAATCCAATGCCTTGTTCCCGCCTTTCGTCCTTCCTCACACATACCGCACAGGAGCCGCCCTATGAGACGCGCCCGCTGTTTGCTCGTTGCCGTTGTTGCCTGCCTCATTGCGGCGCCCGGTTATGCCACCGATTGGCCAACCTACCAGCAAAGCAACGCCCGGCTGGGCGCCAACGCCGCGAAACTCAACACACCGCTGCATCTGCAATGGACCTACGCCGCGCCCGCCGCGCCGCAAACCGCGTGGGAAGCGCCGCGTGTCGCGCCGATTGAAGGCAAGCTCATGCGAAGCCGCGTGAATTTTGACGACGCCTTTCAAGTCGCCGTAGTCGAAGGACGCGTATTCTTCGGCTCCTCGGTCGACCACAACGTCTATTGCCTAGACGCCAACACGGGCGCCGCCCATTGGACATTCCCCACCAACGGCCCCGTTCGCCTTTCGCCCACCATCTGGCAAGGCAAGGCGTATTTCGGCTCCGACGATGGTTTCATTTATTGCGTGCAAGCGGGGAATGGCAAATTGGTTTGGAAGATGCGGGTCGGTCCTGAGGAAGACAGGCTGTTGGCGCGAGGCCAAATGATTTCGCGTTGGCCGGTTCGCACCGGCGTGTTGATTGACGACGGCGTGGCGTATTTCGGCGCGGGCGTCTTCCCGCATGAGCGCGTGTACTTGTGCGCGGTCGACGCCGCCAGCGGCAAACTCATTTGGCGCAACGACCACCTCAGTGAGCAAGACGCCGGCCGCAACGACCTCACCCCGCAGGGTTATCTGCTCTGCAACGACGAACTGCTGTTCGTGCCTTCCGGCCGTTCGATGCCGGCGGTGTTCGATCGAAAAACGGGCGAGCAGGTTTACAAACGCACTTATAGCTGGCGCAGCACGGCCGGCGGCGTGGTGGGTGGAACCAAGGCCCTCTTGGCCGATGGCCAACTTTACAGCGGCGGCGCACATCATTTTCTCGCCCTCGACCAAAAAACCGGTTCGGTCGGTTTCGCCTTTATCAGCGGGCATCAATTGGCCATTTCGGAAAACATGGCCTTCGTCACCGATGGCAAGCGAATCGCCGGGTTAGATCGTATCACGCATGCCAAGGCGACCGCCGAACGGCAGAAACGCAACCTGGAACTGTACGCCGTCGAACGCAACCGCAGCAAACTCAAGCCCGATGAATATCGAGAACAGGTCAATGCGTTGGCCAAGAAAATCGGCCAGCTTTCCCAGGTGGGCGAAAAATGGTCGACCGAAACCACCTCCGATGAAGCCGTAATCGTCTTGCAAGGCTTGGTGATTGCCGGCGGCGTGAACGAAGTTTCCGCCTTCGATTCCAACGACGGCCGCAAGGTGTGGTCGGCCAAGGTTGAGGGCAAGGCGCGCGGCTTGGCCGCGGCGGACGGATATCTGATCGTGAGCACCGACGCCGGGCGCGTCTATTCGTTTGCCTCCGCCGAGCAAACACCGCTGGCCCAGCAACCCAAAACGCTCCCGCTGCTCAGCGGCACGCCTTATCCGCAAGACGAACTCTCGGCCATGTACGCCCAGGCCGCCGAAGAGATTCTTCAGCGTAGCGGTCAAACGAAAGGCTTCTGTTTGGTTTATGGCGCCGAAAATGGCCGCTTGGCGTATGCGTTGGCCAAACGCAGCAGCTTGAAAATCATCGGTTTGGAGAAAGATCCCGCCAAGGTCGCCGCGGCGCGCCAAGCACTTACGGCGGCCGGCGTCTATGGCGACCGCGTCACGATACTGTCCTATGCCGGCGGTGAAACACATCTTTCCAATTACTTCGCCAACCTGATCGTTTCCGACACCCAACTGCTCACCGGCGCCCTGCCCGACGCGCCGCACTTCATGGCTAGGCACTTAAAACCGTGCGGCGGCGTGGTTTTGTGGGGCGCGCCGGAAGCGGCGCCGGGCGCGGGGAAACTTTCATCGGAAACGCTCCAAGGCCAACTGTCTGGGCTGGGGCTGGGAGATCAAACCTTGGCCAGCCGGGCCGATGGCCATTGGGCCCAACTCACGCGCGGCAAACTCCCCGGCGCCGGGAGTTGGTCGCACCAATACGGCGATGTCGCGAACACGAACAACAGTTTCGATTACCGCATCAAGGGCGGACTTGGCGTCTTATGGTATGGCGACCCCGGGCCGTCGAAAATCATCAACCGTCATGAAGCCTCCACGGCGCCCCTTTCCACCAACGGCCGCATGTTCATTCAGGGCCTCGATAGCGTGATGGCCTACGACGCCTACAACGGTACTTTTTTGTGGGAGTACAAAAATCCCGGCGCCTTGCGAACGGGCGTGTTTAATAATGAAGAGACCAGCAATTTGGCCGCCAGCGACCACGACCTCTGCATCGCCGTGGACGACGCCTGCACGCGGCTCGACGCCGCCACCGGCAAGGTGTTGGCGGTTTATAAAACGCCGAAATCGCGAGACGATATTCCTCGCGCCTGGGGGTATGTGGCTTATTACGACGGCCTGTTGATCGGCACCAGCACGGTGCGCAGCGAACTGGCCCGCTCGTTGCGCCGGCGGGGACGCTTGGTCGACAGCCAAACCGACGCCATCTTCGCCTTCGACTTGAAAACCGGCAAACGCATTTGGACGCACCGCGGCGCGAATATTTTGCACACCACGATCGCGATCGACAACGACCGCGTGTTCTATATCGACAGTTCAATCACCAAGGAGGAACGCGCGGCGCTGCTTCGCCAAGATAAAACCGCTTTGCGCAAACTCACCGGCGACGCCGCCAAGAAGGCGGAAGAAGAAATGAAAAAGCTCGACGTGCGGCTAGCCGTCGCGATCGACGCCCGCAGCGGAAATAAGCTTTGGTCGAAAGCCGTCGACGTAACCGATTGCAGCCGCGTCGGCATTGGCGGCGGCGCCCTCACGCTCATGGCCCACGATGGCCACGTGCTGATTTGCGGCGCCAACGCCAACGGCCACTATTGGCGCCAGTTCCTCACCGGGCAGTTCAGCCGCCGGCGGCTGCTGGTGCTCGACGCCGCCAGCGGGGAGAAAATGTGGTCCAAAGACGCCGACTACCGCCACCGGCCGATCATCGTGGAGAATGAAATCATCGCCGAACCGTGGGGGTTCGATCTCCACACCGGCAAACAAAAAACCAAGCCGCACCCGATCACCGGCAAGGAAGAGCCCTGGCAGTTTGTCCGACCTGGGCACCACTGCGGCGCCATCACCGGAGCGCCCAACATGCTCTTCTTCCGCTCCTACTTCACCGGCTACTACGACCTCTACTCCGACGGCGGCACCAAGCACTTCGCTGGGCAGCGCATGGGTTGCTGGGTGAACGCCGTTTCTGGAAACGGCTTGCTGATGGTTCCGGAAGCCAGCGCGGGCTGCGTGTGTTTGTTCTCGATCGCCTCCACGGTCGTGATGGAGCCGAAAACGGTGAGCGATTCCTGGGGCATTTACAGCGCCCAGGGTTTGGTCACGCCGGTCAAGCGGCTGTTGTTGAATCTTGGAGCACCCGGCGACCGTCGTAGCGACCTGGGCGAAATGTGGTTGGGTTATCCTCGCCCCAATTCGCGTGCTGGTTTGGACCTGCCCTACGATATCCAAGCAAAAATCGCCCCCGGCGGCGGCTATTACGCGCGGAGTTCGGTAACGTCGGGCATTGCGTCGGACACGCCCTGGGTCTACGCCTCCGGGTTGCGCGGCCTGACAAAATGCACCATTCCCCTGCTCGACGGCAAAGGGCCGGCGGCCGCTTATCGCGTCAAGCTGCACTTCGCCGCCCTGAATGAAGCCGACGGGAAAGCCGCCTTCACGATCAAACTCCAGGGCCAGGAAGTTGAAAAAGACTTCCAAATCGTCAAGGAAGCCGGCGGACTGCACACGGTGGTTGTTCGTGATTACCCGATTCAAGTCACGCGAGACTTGGTCATCGAACTCATTCCCAACAGCGGCGCCAGCTTGCCGGTATTGAGCGCCATCGAAGCCGTTCGAGAAGAATAAGAAAGTGTGGAAAAATTACTTCCCCGTTCAGAAGCCGGGCTTTTTGAAAAAGCCGGGCTTTTCGCGCCGGTTGTACAATCGGCATATTCCGCAAAATTCCTCTAAAGCGCCCGAACTGAAGGTCCGATAGTTTTGGCACGGGGAGGCGGTGCGCCTCAGTGATCAAATCTTGTGGAGACCTTCGTCATGTTTCGCTCGCTGTCGCTATTGCTGGCCTTGGCTCCCGTGGTTTTTTGCAGCGTTGGCTGCTCGATGCTGTCTGCTCCCGACGACTACGCCTACGGCGGCTATGGCAGCGTCATGCCGCGTGGCGATCGGTTTTATGGCCGTGTCGGATCTAATTTTGGGCCAACGGGTTACGTCGAAGAGGCGACATACGACGAAACCCTGGAAATAGCCCCTCCGGAAACGCCGCCAGAAGCGCCGCCGGAAATCCTACCGCTTGGCGAGGAAATACACGTCGAACGGGCGATCTAGGCGAGTGGCAGATGAAAATTTACCTAATACAAGCACGAAGCGCAAGCGAGTGAATCAGCAAACGGTCATTCCCGCGTGGATGGGAACCCAAAAAAACTCTCGGACTCCCACCGCGTGCGGGTAAGTTATTTTCCGCCGCTCGCCCTAAAGGCCAGGTGAATCGACTCCGCCTTAGGAGGAGTCTTGAAGTAAATTACCGGTTGTCGATCAAAAAAGCCCGGCATTTTGAAAATGCCGGGCTTTTAATCCGGCGTGTGAATTCAGGCTGGATCTCTGTTTCCCACCCCTGGGGCCAACGCGGCTATTTCCGTAAAATAGGGAAGAGCCCGGCGGGCTTTGTTTTTGTTCGATTCCACACGTTCTTTGGCGCCCACAACGCCTTCGCTCTTCCGCTGCGGGCGAAAACGCTGCTCGCCCGTTCATTTTCGCCCGTTCGTTTTCGATAGGGCTCGATTCAACATGGCCCTCATTAGTATTAACGAGCTGAGTATCGGGTTCCGTGGTCCGGCGCTTTTGGATCATGTCGGCTGTCAGATCGAAACTGGCCAGCGAATCGGCCTGCTGGGGCGAAATGGCTCCGGCAAAACGACTTTCATGCGCATGTTACGCGGCGAGCTGACGCCCGACCACGGCCGTATCGTGTTCTCCGCCGGCGCGAAGGTCAGCATGCTTCCGCAAGATGCGCCCCAACAGCTTCCGGGCAGTATCGCCGAGATTGTTGCCGAAGGCGTTTTGAAGGACGATGATCCTTCGATGGAGTGGCGCGGCGAGCATCATGTGGAGAACCTGTTGATGCAGATGCAACTCGAAGGCGCGGCCGCCTACGATACGCTCTCAACGGGAATGAAGCGGCGGGTGTTGTTGGCTCGGGCGATCGTTTCCTCGCCCGATCTGCTGTTGCTCGACGAACCGACGAATCACCTTGATATCGAAGCCATTTCCTGGTTGGAAAACTTTCTCCTGCGTTGGAAAACGACGCTGATTTTCGTCACCCACGACCGCATGTTCCTACAGAAGCTCGCCACGCGTATTCTAGAGATTGATCGCGGCCGGCTTTTTGATTGGTCGTGCGACTACGCCACCTTCCTCAAACGAAAAGAGGCGTCGCTGGCCGCCCAGGAAAAGCAGGAGGCCCTGTTCGACAAAAAACTCGCCCAAGAGGAAGTCTGGATTAGGCAGGGAATCAAGGCCCGGCGCACTCGCAACGAAGGCCGGGTGCGTGCGTTGGAGCAAATGCGGTCGCAACGAAGCGAACGGCGCAAAGAGGTCGGGCGGGTGAATCTGAACATCCAGCAGGGCGACCGCAGCGGCGTGAAAGTGGCGGAGCTGAAGAAGGTTTCGTTTTCGTACGGCGAGCGGGATATCGTCCGCGATTTTTCCACGACGCTTTTTCGCGGCGAGAAAATTGGCGTGGTTGGTCCCAATGGCGCGGGAAAAACAACACTGCTGCGGCTGTTGCTGGGAAAGTTGACGCCCCAAAGCGGGACGGTCCGACTGGGCTCGAAACTACAAATCGCTTATTTCGATCAACTTCGCGATCAGCTGGACGAAGACAAGACCGTGCAGGAAAACGTGGGCGACGGCTACGACACTATCCAGGTGAACGGCCAGTCGAAACATATCATCGGCTACCTGCAAGACTTTCTTTTCACGGCCGAGCGGGCGCGAACGCCAGTTCGATTTATCTCCGGCGGCGAGCGCAATCGGATTTTACTGGCAAAATTATTCGCCAAGCCGGCCAACGTGGTGGTGCTCGACGAACCCACCAACGACCTCGACACCGAAACGCTCGAACTGCTGGAACAACGGCTGGTGGCCTATGAAGGAACTGTGTTGTTGGTCAGCCATGATCGAACTTTTCTAAACAACGTCGTGACCAGCACGATTGTTTTTGAAGAGGACGGCGCCAAGGAGTACGCCGGCGGCTACGACGACTGGCTGCGGCAGCGGGCGCAACGTCTGCGGGACGCCAACCAGAAAACTCCAGACCAGAAAAACACGGCGGACGGCGCGTCGAGGAAAAAGAACAATGCGGGCCAGAACATCTCGAAGAACGCCCCGGCGGCCAAGTCTTCCCGGCGGCGGCTCAGTTTCAAGGAGAAGAGCGAACTAGGCGCCTTGCCCGCGACGATTGAAACACTGGAAACGGAAATCAAAAACCTGCATCAGGTCATGGCGCGGGCGAATTTCTACCAACAGCCGGGCGAGAAGATCGCCCAAGAACAAGACCGTTTACAAACGCTTGAAGCCCGGCTGGCGAAGTCTTACCAACGCTGGGAGGAACTGGAGGAAATCGGCGTCTAATAACCTGGCCAAGATATATTCCGTGCTAAGGTGTTAGGCGAGCGGCGGAAAATAACTTACCCGCATGCAGCGGGAGTCCGTGAGTTTTTTTTGGGTTCCCACCCACGCGGGAATGACCTTTTGCTGATTCACTCGCTTGCGCTTCGTGCTTGTATTGGGTAAATTTTCATCTGCCGCTCGCCTCATGGTTACTCCCCCTCACTTGGTTTCTCTCTATGTCCGCCAAATTAAAAACCGTCACTCTGGGCTGTAAGGTCAATCAATACGAGACGGAATTCGTGCGGGAAGGTTTGGCGCGGGTCGGATACGCCGACGCCGCCCCCGGCGAATTGGCCGATCTTTGTATCGTGAATACCTGCACCGTGACCAACGAAGGCGATTCCAAAAGCCGGCAGGTGATCCGCCGCCTGGCCCGAGATAATCCTCATTCCCGAATTGTTGTCATGGGATGTTACGCCACGCGGGCGCCGGAAGACGTGGAAAAACTGCCCAACGTGGTGGAGGTCGTGACCGACAAACGCGAGTTGCCCGATTTGCTGGCGCGTTTCGGCGTGATCGATATTCCCACCGGCATTTCCCGGTTCGGCAATCGGCGCCGGGCTTATGTCAAGGTGCAAGATGGCTGCCTGTTGCGTTGCAGTTACTGCGTTATTCCGCAAGTGCGGCCGCAAATGACCAGCCGGCCGGTGGCCGAAATTCTGGCCGAAGTGCGGCGGCTGGTGAACAATGGTTATCGGGAAATCGTACTCACCGGCGTTCACCTGGGGCATTATGGCGTCGATTGGAACGCGAACAAACCGAAATCGGAATGGACGCGTCTGGCCGATTTGGTGCGTTTAATTATCGAATGCGCGGGAGAGTTTCGCGTCCGACTTTCCAGCATTGAAGCCACCGAAGTTACGCGGGAGCTGTTGGAAATCATGGCGGATAACCCGCACCGGGTTTGCCCGCATTTGCATATCTGCATGCAGAGCGGTTCTGACGCAGTGCTGCGCCGCATGAAGCGGCGGTGGGGCGTGAAGCGTTTTCTCGACCGCTGCCGACTGGCCAAGGAAATGCTCGACACGCCGGCGCTCACGACCGATGCCATTGTCGGCTTTCCAGGCGAAACTCCCGCCGATTTTGCCGCCACTTGCGATGTCGCCCGGGAAGTCGGTTTTTCAAAAATGCACATTTTCCCCTTTAGCGCCAGGCGGGGAACGCCCGCCGCCAGTATGGACGGCCGGGTTCCGAAAAGCGTTGCCTCCCAGCGACGGGAGCAACTTCAAGAGTTGGAGGCGGGCTTGCGCTCCGACTATTTCGATTCGCTCGTTGGCCGGCGACTGGAAGTTCTGGTGGAAGAAACACTAGTCGACGAAGAAGGCGCCGGCCCGCCAATGATCGCCAAGGGCACGGCATGTCGATATGTGCCGGTCCAGATGGTGCGCCCAGCCGCAGACGAGAGCCGCATTGCTGACGGTAACCTGTTAGGCGTCAACATATTACGCCAATCAGACGGTTGCCTGGTGGGGTCGGCAACACGGGAGTGAATGTGGACTCCCCACATGAATTTCGGAAAACCCGCAGTTCTTGCGGAAAACCACCGAAGTTGAAGCGGTCGGAATTCCGATGAAAGTAATGTCAAATCCACGAGGAATGGGCGAGAGAGAAGCGGCCACATACGGGCAGAATGTGGCCGCTTCATTTTTTTGCCTGTTCATTCCCAAGAGAAAAGCACGCTGAAGCGTACACTGCAACGGCGGAGCCGCTCGTCCTTTCCATGGTCGGCGGTCAATTTCCGAGCGATTTCGAGCAGTTTTTCAGTGTTTCTCGCAGATTCTCCACCGCGACCTCCAGAGCCTGGGGCAATTTCTTCGGCTGTTTCCCCCCTGCTTGGGCCATATCTGGCTTACCGCCTCCGCCGCCGCCCACAACTTGGGAAACGGCTCGCACCCAATTGCCAGCGTGCAGGCCTTGTTTTACGAGGTCACGGCTGATTCCGGCCACGATGAGCACTTTGTCGTTGGCTTGAACGGAGGCCAGCAAGACCGCCACGGGGCTGGCAGTTTTTCGCAATTGGTCGATCCATTGCCGCATCAATTCCGCCGTGGCGCCGGGTGTTTCCAGCACAATCGCCCGGCAGCCCTCGATTTCGGTCGCTTTTTCCAGCAGCGCTTCGGGCGACGTTTCCCCGGAACTCTGAAGCGACTCTCGCTGTTTCTCCAGACGCGACACCTCTTCGAGCAAACTCGCCACGCGCGTAGGCGCTTCGAACAGAGCCACATTCAAAATACGGGCCGTTTCGGCCAAGGCCGCTTTCCACTGGGCGGGCGTTCCCTCGGCGGGCGTTCCCTTGGTGGGCGCGACCTCGGCAGGCAGCGTTTCGGCTGCGCCGCCGGCGAGTTGTTTTTTGAGTTGACGGATTTGTCGCAACAAGTGCTTCACCGCCGCCGGAGCTTGCATAGGAGTGACGTCTAGCAATCGGCCGCATTCGGCCAGAGCGATGTGAATTTTCTCGCGATGCTCCCTCGCCTTCTTTCCCGTCAACGCCACCACGCGCCGTGAACCCGAAGAAACGGCCTCCTCGCTAAACACTTCAAAGCCTTCAATCTCGCCGGTGGCGTTCAAGTGCGTTCCGCCGCATAACTCCCGGCTGAATTCGCCCATCGAAATCATGCGGACCGGATCGGGATATTTTTCGCCAAACAGCATCATGGCGCCGGCTTGGCGGGCGTCGCGAAGGGGCAATGTTTCGGCTTTGATCGGCGCGTTGTCCGCAATTTTGGCGTCAACATCTTGTTGGATTGCGGCCAACTGCGCCGACTTGATGGCGCCCGGGTTGGTGAAGTCGAATCGCAGCAGATCAGCGTCGACCTTCGAACCCTGCTGTTGGGCGTGCTGGCCAAGATTTTTCTGCAAGGCGTAATGCAGCACATGCGTGGCGGAATGCGCTCGCCGAATGGCCTGCCGCCGTTCGGTATCGACCTCCGCGACGACGCGTCCGCCTTCTTGCATCGCGCCGCTTTGCAGGTAGCCGTGATGAAGAATGAGGTCGGCCGCTTTTTGTGTGTCTTCCACGAGAAACACGCCGGTATCACTGACGATGCGTCCGGCGTCGCCCACCTGTCCGCCCGATTCGCCATAAAACGGGGTGCGGTCAAGCACCACCGTCATTTTTTCAATGGCGGGGTTTTTAGTATGAGCATCGCTTTGAACCGATTCGCAAAGCCGGCCGCCGCAAATAATTCCCTTCACCACCGCAGGCGATGAAGTGGTTTCATAGCCTAAAAATTCAGTGGTTTTCAAAGATTCCTTGAGCGATTCGATCGGCCCCGACTGGAACAGTTCGATCTGCCCCGATCCCGAAACACCACGGTGTTTCTCCATGGCTTCTCGGAACCCGTTCCAGTCGAAGGTGAATTTCCGTTCGGCCGCCAACGATTGAAACAGCTCCGGCGGAACGCCGTGCGTGGTGTAAAGTTCGGCCGCCTCGGCGCCGGAAACCGATACGCGTCCGCTGGAGGACAACTCATCGAAGATTTTTTCGATGCGGGCCAAGCCGTCGTCCAGCGTGCCAAGAAAAGCGGATTCCTCTTGTTGGACGACGTCCGCCACGCGGTCCACGGTTTCGGAGAGTTCCGGGTACGGGTTCCGCATCAGCTCCGCGACATTGCCCACCAACTGATACAGAAACGGCTCGCGGGCGCCCATTTGTCGGCCGTCCAAAACGGCGCGGCGCAACAGGCGGCGAATCACGTATTTTTCCTTGTGGGCGCCGGGATACACATTTTCGTGAATGGCGAACGTGCAGGCGCGAATATGATCGGCGATGCGGCGCAAGCGGCGGCCGTTTTCATCTTCAGGATCGTACTTCACATCGCAGACATCGCCGGCGGCTTCGACCAACGGCCGCAGAATGTCGATATCGTAGTTCGTCGTCACGCCCTGCAAGACCGACGCAATACGCTCCAGCCCCATGCCGGTATCGATATTCCGGCTCGGCAACGGACGCAAATTATCGGGCGGGTCGCCCACGCGGTTGAACTGCGTGAACACTAGGTTCCAAATTTCAACCTCTCCGCCCTTGCCGTGGTAAAAAATCTCGCTGCACGGTCCACAAACGCCATCGGGGCCTTGGGTGGGGGCGCCGGCGGGCCAGAAATTGTCGTCTTCGCCCATCGGCGCGATGCGGTTGGAGGGCAGGCCGATTTCCTTCGACCAAATTTCGGCGGCTTCGGCGTCGTCCTGATAAACGCTCACCGTGAGCTGGCCAGGGTCGATTCCCAGCCACTGCTTGTGCGTGAGAAATTCCCAGGCCCAGTGGATCGCTTCGCGTTTGAAATAGTCGCCGAAGCTGAAATTGCCCAGCATTTCGAAGAACGTGTGGTGATACGCCGTACGGCCGACGTTTTCGATATCGCCGGTGCGGAGGCACTTTTGCGACGTGGTGGCGCGGGTGAAATCGAGTTTTACCTTGCCCAGAAAATGATCTTTGAACTGATTCATTCCGGCCGGCGTGAACAGCACTGAAGGATCCCACGTGGGCGTGAGCACATCGCTGGGGCGGCGCTGGTGGCCTTTCGATTCGAAAAACGCCAGGTATTTTTCGCGCAGTTCGTCGGTCTTCATCAATCTGCTCACCGTGTTCGCGTTTTATGAGGGATCGGCCCACTGTAAGATCGCTTTTATCGGCCGATATTGCTACGTTTTTAACAAAGTTGGACGATCAACGGGAGCGGGTGCGGTGCGGCAACATCAAAAGCCCGGCATTTTGAAAATGCCGGGCTTTTTGGAGAGGCTGGCGGACATCCAGCATTCGGCGGGTATGTTGGACGCCTATTTCATGGCGTGGTAGTCGAAAACGAGCACGTTGTCTAAACGCGGCCCCACCAGTTTGACAAACGCCTGGTGCGCGGGATGCGGCAGGTAGGCGTCGCGGCCTTGCTCGTCGCGAAAGGTGACCAGAAAACAGTGCGTGAATCCCGCCGCCTTGTTTTCCACGCTGACGTCCGTGCCGTAGTCAAAGTCGACGATTGTTTTGATTTTCTTCGGCAAGGCGGCAAATGCGTCGACCACTTCTTGAACCTGCGCCGGCGAGACGTTGTCCTTGAACTTGAAGAGCACCACATGCCGCAGCAGCCCGCTGGACTGCTGACTGACGCCAAACGCCGCCAGCATTCTCTCGGCCACGAAACGATTGCCCCGAACGTTCAAATGCACGCCATCGGTGGTGAGAATGTTCTTCTCGGCGTTTTTGGATTGTGCTCCTTCAGGTAGGCCAGGAAATCTTGCCGCAGGTCGAGCATTTGCGATTTTGTGTCCGAGGCGACATTACGACTGATAGCCGAATATTCCTCCAGCATGTTATCGAGCGGGTTGGAAAGATCGTGCTTTTCGCCAATCGTGCTGGGCGTGCATAAAATGACGCGGGCGCCGGCGGAGTTGATTTTCGCCACCAGCCGCCGCAAGCCTTGCTCGTAGTCGGTTTTAGAGGTTCCGCGTCCCCGCAGCGAGTGCCAGACATCGTTGATGCCGATATAAATCACGACAATCGTCGGTTTTTTGCTGAGTACGTCTCGCTCGAGGCGAGCTTCCAAATCGGGCACTTTGTGTCCGCCGATGCCCGCGCCGAACACCTTGACATCGAGCGAGGCGTTTTTTTCCAGGGCTTTACGCACGAGGGTGATGAAACCGGTCGGTCCGGCGCCGGCTTGGGTGATGGAGTCTCCGAGAAAGACGATGCGGTCGCCGTTTTTGAGGGGCGGCGAAGCGCCCTGGACGCTGGCTGCGGCTGTCAAGAATATCACCATGAGGGAAACGAATGCGGCAATCAGACAAGAACACGTGGCGTTGAGAAAGTGTCGAACAACAAGATTCCGAACGGGCGTCCTAGCAGCCGGGCTTTTTGAAAAACCCCGCCTGCCGAACGGGGAAGTCCTTTTTTCACACGTTTCTAGAGACGATTTTGAAGCGACGGGCGTTAACATGGGGGTTTCCTTGTGGCGTCATTCATGGGAGAAAAAATCAAAGTAGGCTGTAAGCATCGAGCGGAAAATTAGTATCGTAGCCATGCTCGCCAGAGCGTGGGATGGTTCACCGCTCATCCACCGTCTGGCGACGATGGCTACACAAATGCGACAGTTATTTATCGAGCGGTGCTAAGGCAAACGGCGGGAAATTTACGTAACCGCACGCAGCGAGAGTCAGAGAGTTTTTTTGTGGATTCCCGCCTGCCCGGGAATGACCGTTTGTTAATTCACTCGCTTGCGCTTCGTGCTTGTATTAAGCAAATTTTCATCTGCCGCTCGCCGAATGGGTGTAAACATACGGGCCTTTCGCCCTATCGAGGGAGATTGGCCATTTCAAGTTTCATGTGTAGCTATCATAACTCGTGCGGCATCGTTTGACACATTCAGTTCGCCGGCTCTCAGCCACCGGTTAATGGCCGCCAAAGCCTCTCGCTTGTGTGGATTTCCATAAAGCGAGCGGCGAAAACAGATCTTGGGCAGGCACAAATGAGCGACCCGGCTGGGGCTTTACGGGCTCTGTGGCGTGTTTGCCGATGGACCCGTTTATGCCGGGGCGCCGCCTCCGGCTGTCGCAAGATCAAGACAATAGTCGATAGCCCAATGATAGCCGGTGTTCCTACCGCGCAACTCACTCCCGCGCTCACGCCTCCGTAACGACTGTTGAAAGGGTTTCTTGATGCGCCCCATGCGATTCATTTTGCTTGCCGCTTTCATTTCCGTAGGTTTGACGTCTCCATTGACTGCGGGATGGAATGAGTTTATGCATGCTTTCCACCAAGATTACATGCGCATGCGGTGCTGGCCGAAACCCTTTATTTTGGACGACCGCGTTGCCGCTCGCGCCCCTTTTGCCATCATGGAAAGCAAGGGCTGGTCACGCCAAAACACACTTGGACACGAACAGTTCGACGCCGATACGCATGAACTCACCCAAGCCGGGGTGCTGAAACTACGTTGGATTCTCACCCATTCGCCGCCTAGCCGACGGTCGGTTTTTGTGTATGGGGCCGAGCAAAGCGAGATCACCTCGATTCGAGTCGATTCCGTGCAGCAACACGTGGTCCGACTCGCGCCCCAAGGGCAATTGCCATCGGTTCTCATTACGCAAATATCGCCGCCTTCGCGTCCTGGCGATCAGGTTGAGTTTATTCAAACGCAGTCGCTCTCCAACCAGCCGGCGCCGGTGTTGCCGGCATTCGAAAGCGTTGGCGGAAGCAGCGGCGGAGGCGAATAAGGATCGCTCGCTACCGGCTTTTGGAATAATCGCGTCATCTTACGGGATGTCACGTTTCCAACCGCGTGAAGAATAATACACCCCCTGGCGCCTGAGAAATTCGTTTTACCCGCACGGAGGCGGGTCGTAGTGAACGAGCGAAAACCGACCGTAGCCGTGTTGCTGCTTCTTTTGTGTTCGGGCTGCGCTGGAACCACGGGGTTTGGCCTGGCGAAAGAGCAAAAAACCAAGGTCATTGAGCCGGCCGATCAAATCGCGGCGATGGAGCGTTTGCAAAAGAGTAATCGCGAAAAGAGCGGCTCGCAACTGTCGTTGTCGTCGGAGCACGAATCTACCTGGTCGAATAATTCACTCACGCGCGGCGCCAAGAGCGCTATGTCGAAGGTGGCTTCGGCGCTGACCATCGACCCGAAAGTGATCAAAACGCCTGATCCCGTCCGACTGGTGGGAAACACCACGCACGTCGGCTACGAAGTGCATTTGGAGGCCGGCCGTTTTTTTGAGAACCAGGGGCAGTTCGACCGCGCGCAAGATCAGTACCGACGGGCCTTGGAGAAAGAGCCGAACCAACTGGAAACACTGCTCAGTTTGGGCCGGTTGTTCGATCGCGTGGGGAATCTGCCCCAGGCCGCGCTGAATTACCAGCAGGCGATTGCCGCGCATCCTGAGAGCGCCGTGGCCCATAACGACCTCGGCCTCTGTTTCGCCAGGCAGGAAAAATTCAAACAAGCAACGGCGGAATTTTCCACGGCCATCGAGGCTGACCCGCAAAACAAACTGTACCGCAACAACATTGCCACCGTCCTGGTGGAGTTGGGCCGATTCGACGAAGCGTTTTCGCAGCTCGCGCTGGCGCACGGCGATGTGATCGCACATTACAATTTGGGTTACTTGGTGCAACAAAAAGCCGGCCCCGAGCGGGCCAGAGTCTACTACGAGCAAGCCTTGCAGTTAGACCCAGATTTCGCCCCGGCTCGCCAGGCGCTATTGCGTTGGGCGGCGCCCGCACAACCGCCGACCGTCTCTTCTTCTGTCGCGCCAGCGAACGCCCCGCCGGTTGTTGCGTTGCGGACGTCGGCTCTCAATCAAGGCGGCGTTCGCCGACCAACAGTCCGACCGTCCGCCGCCAACCACGCCCGACCTCAAACGGCGGCCATTCCGGTTCTGTTGCCGAAAGTGTATTGACACCCTTTTGAAACGGCGGGCTGCGTAACAGGCGGCCTTGAATCCCACGTCCTTCAGCGGCGCGGGCGTTTCGACACTTTGCGGCGAATGCGCATTTCATCGAGACCGTGGTAGGTCATCAAGAGCGCGCCGTTGCTGGCGAGGGCCTCGAACAGATCGTAGATGACTTGCTCCTCGCCGGGCCAGGGGTAGGCGAAGATCAGATCAAAATCCTGGGGCTCCCAGCCCAACTCCTCGTAGCCACATTCGACGTGCGTTTCCAGCCAGGTAACGTCGCCTAGTTCGTCGGCCAAGTATTGTTGCTCTTCCGGAACAAAGCTGCCTTGAACAAATTGCGTGGGTAAATGGAAGTCGGCGGCGAGTTGCTGGGAAATCTCGACTAAGTCAGGATCGACCTCCAGGCCATGGGCGTTGAATCCTAAGATCGACGCCAAACAGGCCACCGCGCCGCAACCGCTGCCCCATTCGCAGAAAAGATCGCCGGTTGCCAACCGCCGCCGCCGCACTTCATGCAGAGCATCGTAGACCATGGCGAAATCGCTGGGCACAAAAGCGGGAACGGGGTTATCGAGCCGCGCCTGCATGAATCGATCAACGCGGCGCGGGGCGTCGTTCAAGAGCCGGCCAGCTTCGCCGCAGGGAACAGCCGCCCGTTCTTCCGGGAAAACATATTCGTATTCGATATCGACCAGCGGCATGGCGAGGAACTGCGTGTTCGGGCAAGTAAGCGAGTCGGCGGCTTTAGTGCTGTTGTTTATACACAAATGCACCGAGACAACGTACGATGGCCTTTCAAGGGACGGCGGTTTGCTCCCGGAACATCCTGGTTCGACGGTCTTGGAAGGCCATCGTACAACTTATGTATAAACAACTAGGGTGTGCTGGCGCCGGTCGGTTTGGCTGTTTCCAACCGCCGCCAGCGGCCGTCGCCGAAAAAATCGCTGCAAGCACACATCCTATTACTTTTTGCAATTTAGGACTGTTCGAGAGATTATAGCCATCTTTCGCTCACCGGAAAGAACGCTACTTTCGCGGAGAAAAGGCGACTATAAGACAATTATTTCTCGAACGCTCCTTAGTGGGAAGTGGTTTCGCCGCCAAAATCTTGAGAGCCCTGAATTGACCAGCAACGACCAGCAACACGCTCCGCGCCCAGCGAACCCGCCCGCGCTCGCCCTTGCCCCGCCGACCCATGCGCCGGCGAGGCTTGCCGGCGCGGAAACGGCCTTCATTTTTTTGTTGTTTGCGGTGTTTGCCGGCGGTCCGCCGCCGGATGTCAACGAAGCCCATTATTTGCTCAAAGCCAGGCATTTCTGGCAGCCCGCGACATTGCCCGGCGACCTCTTCCTCGAATCGGCCGATGTTCACGTGCTTTTTGAAATGGCCATCGGCTGGCTGACGCTCTTTTTTCCGCTGGCCGCCGTCGCCTGGATCGGCAGGATCGTAACCTGGCTGCTCTTGGCCATCGGCTGGCGGCGGCTCTCCTGGGCGCTCATGCCGCGCGCTGGAGCGGCGGTCGTGTTCGCGCTCCTTTGGCTGGCGCTGTTGCATCGCTGCCATTTGGCGGGCGAATGGGTGGTGGGCGGCGTCGAGGCGAAGAGCGTGGCGTTTTCGTTTGTGTTTCTGGGGCTGGCGTCGTTGGTGCAAGGCCGTTGGAACGGCGCCTGGATTTGGTTCGGGGTTGCATCGGCGTTTCATGTGTTGGCGGGTGGTTGGTCGGTTGTGGCGGCGGGCGTCGTTTGGCTCCTCTCTTCCGACGAACGTCCTACGTTGCGAAGCATGGCGCCGAGCCTCGCGCTGGGCGGTGTGCTTTCGCTGGGCGGACTGTTGCCGGCCCTCGCGACCGACGCCGGAGTATCGTCCGATGTTTCGACCGCCGCCCACGAAATTTATACCTACGGCCGGTTATCGCATCATTTGGTGTTTCACCGATTTTCCATTGTGAGAATCGCGTTGTTCGGACAAATGCTGCTGGCGGGCGTGTTGATGTTCGGCCTGCTCCGCGGCGCGACCGACCTGCCGCCTAGCCACAAACGTCTTTTCCGTTTCGTCTTCGGCGGGCTGTTGCTTGGCGCCGCCGGCGTCGCGATCGACGCCGCAACCCGCACCTCGCCGGCCTGGGGCGGTTCGCTGTTGCGTTTGTATTGGTTTCGTCTGGCCGATGTCGCGACGCCGCTGGGAACGGCGTTGGCTTTCATTCTGCTGATGATCAAACTGAGCGAACGACGCAAGCTGCTGGCCGCCGGCTTGACCGTGTTGGCAATTTCGCTGGCCGGTTTCGAAGTCGGCGACGATGTTGTCCGGCGGCTGTACGATGGTCGGCCCGGCGCCGACCGCCAAACGTTGCCGGTCGTGGCTGGAAACGCCGACGCCACGCGAGCCATCTACCAAGACTGGCTGCGGGTCTGCCGTTGGATCAAACAAGAAACACCGCCCGACGCCGGTTTTCTCACGCCTCGCTTGCAACAAACGTTCAAGTGGAATGCAAACCGCAGAGAGGCGATCTGCTGGAAAGACGTTCCCCAAGATAGCCGCGGCCTAGTCGAATGGTGGCGGCGTTTTGAAGAGATTCACGCCTCGCAAACACTGGCCGATGGCGCCACCGCCCACTCCGACGCCCGGCTGCGAGAGTTGGCCGGCGAATACGGTTTTCAGTACATTCTCGTCGACCGAGCCCGCGCCGTGCGCGAGCTTGGTTTCCCCAAAGTGTACCCCACGGCCCAGCAGCCGAACGGATCGTACGACGTCTACCGCATCGACTTATGAGATCCCCGCCAAGCCGGAAGCTTGCCAGCCATTAGCTGGCGGTCGAGCGCGGCGAACACCGCCGGTAGGCCAACGCACCGAACGTGCATCCCGGCGACGATGCCAGACGCAGCGGGGAGTTAACGTGGTGTTTCGATTCAATTGCGGTGCATTCCTGGCGCAATCCAGCCGCAGTGCTCGTTCTAGCGACTAGCTTATCCTCCAGACAAGAAACTCAACGTCCAACTGGGGCAAAACAGTTTTCTCCGCAACACGCACGTGGTGTTCGCTGCGCTCGACCGCCGGCTCATGGCTTGAATCCCGGGAGATGAAATCAAAAACGCCAGACTCCTCAGCCTTCCGCCACGTTGACAAACACTTTGAGCGCCAGCGGGTCGTCGACCAGCAGACGCATCATTTCACCGTAGTTATCGAGCCCTTCGACCGGGTTCGTCAAAATGCGCTCCACCACGCCAGGATGCATCACTTCGCCCAGCGCCAGGTCTTTGATACCCGCTTCAAAGTGTTCGCGGTTGGCGTTCACCGACCCTAACAGCAGTTTGTTGCCCAGCACCCAATTGATGTTGATTTCGTCCGAGGGCAACTCAATGGTGCGGTCGCCGCCGGTGATGCTGGTCCAGACCAGAACGCCGTTGTGTCCTAGTACTCGCATGGCGCCGAACGCCACGGCGCTGCTGCCGGTGGCGTCGACGATTAAATCGGCCTTACCGACCCGGTCGGCCAAATCATCGAGCGAGGTCTGCTCCAGGCTGACATATTCCGCCCCCATGCCGGCGACGATCTCGGCTTTCAACGAGGGCGGCTTGGAGCGCGCACAGGTATAAACCTGCAAGCCTCGCAACTTGAGAATGAGGGTGGCGAGCAGGCCTATTTGGCCGGCGCCCATCACGAACGCCATCCTAGGCCGCCAGACTTTCATTCGGCGTTGCACTTCATAGGCTTGCTGCACCGCCTTGGCGGCACAACTCATCGGCTCCATCAGCACATGCAAATGGCACAAGCCCGGTGGGATCTTCACGATATAGTCTTCTTCGTCGACAAAATACTCGGTCAGATAACCATGCAGCAGGTTGATGCCGCGTTCGTAATAAACCTCCTCGCTGGTCATGTCGTACGAGCCGATGCGGTCGTAAATCGATCCGCCGGGCCGCCGCACCGTGGCCGTGACATAATCGCCCGGTTGGACGCGTGTCACGGCGGGGCCCACCGCCTCCACCACGCCGAACAACTCATGCCCCAAAACAAGATGCTTGGCGCCGGGCGGGGCGTCGCCGTACAAACCCTCGTTAATTTCCTTGTCGGTTGCGTCGACGCCCACTTTCAGCACCCGCACCAAGACACCAACATCGCTCGCGACATCGGCCAGGCTCGGTCGCGGAATATCTTCCAAGTGGACGCTATTCGGCTGGCGGGGGTAGACGGCAATGGCCTTCATCGGCGGTTCCAAAATCGAGAGGCGGGGGAGTTCACCGCAGTATATTCGTTCTTTTTTACGCAGAGGCCGCAATGGTAGCATTTGTCCGCCAAATGCGGCAGGTGGGGAGCCGTTGGCCGCAACCAAACTCGCAATCGCCGATACGGGAAACGCAGAGTCCGCAGAGAGGCGGAGGGCCGCAGAGAAGAACGAAATGACGAAAGGCAAGAAAACAAAAGCCTCGTCGATGTTCATCGGCTGTGCGATTGCATTGCATCGTCAACTTGGTCTGAGATAATTGGCGCCCGTCCTCTGCGCGTCTTTGCGTTCTCTGGTGCGCCAGGCGAAGCCTGTCTGATCTACTCAAATGAAAGGAGTTGAGCATGATAATTGTTCGTTAATCATGTAGCTGAGGAGGCGATGTTCTCGGGGTAACCCGGTCGTTGAAGCCCTCCGATAGC
>JAJRWU010000093.1 GCA_024276655.1 Planctomycetota bacterium | reverse complement strand
GCGGACCGTTTACGCTTAGCCATCCTTGGCTCTCCCGGTGGCGTGATGATGTGATTGTCAAACACCAACCATCGCGGAGAGCCGCTTTTTTGTTAAGAACAGTTTAATCGCTTATAGCCTGAGTTCCCCTAAAGTGCAGTAGTTTTACCAACGGCGTTAGATCGCTTACGTCAGTACCGCAGAGTCTCAATACCTCCAGACTTGTCATCCTCGCCAACGGAGTCAGATCGCTGGCTTGCGTGCTGTCGAGCGATAACGCCCGCAGATTTGTCATCCCCGCCAACGGCGCCAGATCGCTGACTGGGGTTCCTTCGAGCATTAACCACCGCAGATTTGTCAGCCCCGACAACGGAGTCAGATCGCTGGCTTGTGTTCCGTAGATGTCGATCCGGCCCACATCGGAAAGAAAGTCGAGGCCGATTTGGTTTCGCAACCAAGCGGGGCCTGGCGGTTCGGCGGCAACAGGATTGCCCGTCGCGTCTAGTGTAAATTCATAAAAATACATGCCGCCCATCTTTCTTACCGCCGCCAACGTTTTTTGCTGCCGGCGGGCCTTATTTGCTTTCCAGCCCAGCAGCACGCTGGCCGCAATGAGCGCCAACAAGGCTGTTCGCAACGTGAACTTGAAGAAACGGCGGCGTTTCATTTTGATGGGTTGCTCGTTCATGCCTGCATTATGCCGAATGATTCACGAGCGATCTACTGGGTGTTGTAAATCAGCCGGCTGGGCGGCGCTGTTTCCGTCATGTTTGCGATGTATTTTGTGTGTCACGGGCTTCGGCGAGTCGGCGCTGTTTTCATGGCGTTTGGAATTAGTGAATTTGTTTGGTGTTGGCGGAGCGGCGGGTGAGGACAGTCCTGGCGGGCAATCTGCTTCATCGCAAGAGAAGTAGGCATTGCCGCGAACAAAAGTAGTGCGTAGCAACAAGTTCGCATCGACTTCAATAACCGATTAGAATAACCGATTAGAATGGCCTCATTGTTCGACGCGGTTTCGACGCCGCTCATTCCTTGCCTCGCCACCTCGACGGGTTTACCAGTGAAACATTTTCAATTCCTTGTTGCCGTGCTGGCTTTGGCGATCTCCAGCGGTTCGTTCGCACAAACGCAATCGGCCGAAGCCGAGACACGCCTTGATGACGCCCGCCCCAATATTGTTGTCGTGTTGGTGGACGACCTGCGCTGGGACGAAATCGGCTGTGCGGGACATCCATTTGTGCAAACGCCGAATATCGATCGCCTTGCGGCGGAGGGCGTCCGGTTTCGAAACGCCTTTTGCACCGCGCCGCTCTGTTCGCCGGTGCGGGCGTGTCTGCTGACTGGCTTGCACACGCATCACCACGGAATTCTCGACAACACCAACCGTAGCCGACAAAGCCACCGGCTGAAAACTTTCCCCCAGGTGCTTCAGCGAGCCGGTTACGAGACGGCCTACATCGGTAAATGGCACATGGGGAACGACGACTCCGCCCGACCCGGCTTCGACCATTGGGTCAGCATGAAAGGGCAGGGAACTTCGTTCGATCCGCTGCTCAATGTCGATGGCGAACCACAATCATTCACCGGCCACACGACCGACGTCTTGAACGAACACGCGACCGCTTTCGCGGCCCGCCCGCGAGACAAACCCTTTTGCTTGTATATCGCCCACAAGGCTTTGCACCCGGAACTGACACAACGCGACGACGGCAGCATTACCGACCCGAAGGCAGCACAGTTCCTGCCCGCCAAACGCCACCGAAAACTTTACGCCGAAGACCCGATTCCACGGCGGCTGAATGTGACCGACTCCTTGCAAGGAAAGCCCGCCTTACTGCGAAAGATCAAAGGCCTGCCGCCGCTTGGCCCCGCCACCGGAACGGACGACAAAACCGTGCGCGACCGTCTGCGCATGTTGGCCGCCGTGGATGAGGGCGTGGGCCAATTGCTCGACGCCTTGGAAGCCGTTGGCAAATTGGAGAATACGGTTGTTGTCTTCACCAGCGATCATGGTTATTGGTATGGCGAACATGGCTTGAGCGTGGAGCGGCGGTTGGCCTATGAAGAGGCGATTCGCGTTCCGCTGCTGATTCGTTATCCGAAAATGACGAAAGCCGGCGGACTCAAGGCGGGCTGTATCATCGACGACTTCGCGCTCAGCATCGATTTGGCGCCAACGTTGCTTGAGTTGTCGGGGGCGTCGGAAAAACTGGCGGTCGACGGCCGAAGCCTGGCGCCGTTGCTGCGTGGTGAAACGCCGCAAGATTGGCGAACATCGTTCCTGATCCAATACAATACCGACACCGTCTTCCCGCGTGTGTATCGGATGGGATACCGCGCGATCCGCACGCAGCGCTGGAAATACATTCGGTACTTGGAGCTTGCCGGAATGAACGAACTGTACGACCTGAAAAACGATCCCTACGAAATGCGAAATCTAGTTCGCGCACCAAACGTGCAACGCATATTGCGCGAACTCAACTCGGAACTTGACGTTTTGCTGAAAGAGTAGTCATGACGAAAACTGTTTGCTTCGACCGGAATGCGTGGTTTAGGGCGTTGGCGGCAATCGGGTTGATTGTTGCTTTGGCGTGCTCCGCGTTCGCCGCGGAGCCGATCAAGGTTGTTACGCAGCGCGATGTCGGGGTTCCGATGCGCGATGGCGTCGTGTTGCGGGCGAATGTGTTCCGGCCCGACCACGGCGGCCCCTACCCCGTTCTCGTGCTGCAAACTCCCTATGGCAAGCCGGCTGGCGGAATGGACCGGCGTGTGAAGGCCGGCTATATCGTCGTCACGCTAGACGCTCGCGGGCGGTACGCTTCGGCCGGCAAATGGGAATCGTTCCTGCGTTTCAAAACGCACGACGCCGAAGATGGTTTCGATGCGGTCCAGTGGGCCGCCAAGCTTCCCGGCTCCAGTGGGAAGGTGGGAACGTTCGGCGCCTCCTACAACGCGTTTTTGCAGTGGCGGCTGGCGGCGCTGCGTCCGCCGGCGTTGAAAGCCATGGCGGCCTATAGCATTCCCGCGCGTTATACTGATTTGGAAGGCCCCGGCTCGATTCGCCCCGGCCGCCGATTGCATTGGTGGGTGACGAGTATGTCGCCCGATATGCGGCGCCGCGCCGCACGGCCGGGCGTCAACTCGCCCGCCGAAATCAAGAAATTATGGAATGCCGGCGAGTCGAAAAAGTGGCTTCAATTCCTACCCTGGCTCGAACTTCCCGCCGATGCCTGTGAAGACGAAACGGAGTTCGTCCGTGCGTGGCTCAAAAATCCTCACTCCGACCCCTGGAAGCTGCACGAAGATGTGCGGAATATCGAGGTTCCGAATTTGAATCTGGTCGGCTGGTGCGATCACTGCAATGGCAACATGCTGCTTGATCGAACAATCAGAACCGAGGGAGCAACGCCGGCCGCGCGCACGGGTTCGCGAACACTGATCGGTCCGTGGGCTCATTCGCGGCGGCGCAAGTATGGGAATATCGACTTCGGCGCCGCGGCGCAAGTCGATTCGACTGCGCTTGAAATCCAGTGGTTCGATCATTGGCTGAAAGGAAAACCAACGGACGTCGAAAAAACTTCCTCGTACCGGATCTTCGTGATGGGCGAAAACAAATGGCGCGACGAAGCAACCTGGCCTTTGCCGCGCGCCCAAGAGCGAACGTTCTACCTCGACAGCCAAGGCGCGGCCAACACGCCCGCCGGCGATGGCGTTCTGGTCGAGCAGACGCCGAAACGGTCGGCCGCCGATCACTATGAATTCGACCCTCGCACCCCCGTCCCTTCGCTGCATGGCGCGCCGTTGTACGTTATCCCGACCGACCAGCGTCCACTGGCCGACCGCCGCGACATTCTGGTGTATCAGTCGCCGCCGCTGAGCGAACGTATTGAAATAACGGGTAACCCTCGGGTTAGGCTGTATGCTTCGTCATCGGCGCCCGACACCGACTTTTTCGCGCGTTTGGTCGATGTCGCACCCGATGGCGTGGCTCGCGATATTTCCCTGGGCATGGTTCGCGCCCGGTATCGCAACGGCCTGGACAAACCTTCGCTGATCGAACCCGGCGAAATCGTTTGTTACACGATCGAGATGGCGCCCACCTCGAACGCTTTTCTGCCCGGCCACCGCATCCGACTCGACATTACCAGTTCCGATTTCCCCAACTACGACCGCAACCATAACACCGCCGCCGCTCAGAATGCAGACGCCGAATTAAAAACCGCGCTGCAGGTCATTCACCATGGCGCCGAATATGCGACGCAAATCGTCTTGCCCTGGATACCGAACACGAACGATTGATGATCAAGTGCGGAAACACAAACGGCTTCGTATTTTCCGCCGTTGAGGCGGGCTGAACCAGTACGGGGCGGCCAGTTTATAATCTCGACTAAACTTTCGTCGTGTGGCGATAGTCGCTCCATCTACCGTCGCTGATATCCTTGAGCCTGATAAAGGTCCACAACATCCTGATGCATACGCTCAATACGGCGGCGGCTCTTCGTCCGGCGGCGGAGGATCGCAAGCGAATGTTGCCCGATGATGCTTCTGGAAAGGCGGCGGTTGCGGATCTTGAGAAACAGCTTGCCGCCTTGCACGCTCGACTCGCCGAGGCCAAAAAGCAGTCAGTGGGATAGCTCGCCGTTGCACTCCCCATTGTACAACCTGGAGCCCTCTCTTGGCCATCCTTGGCCTCTCCTGACCACGAACCTTGGCTGCTCACGAGGACTGAAGAAGGTCGAAAAGCCCGTTTTCCAGCCATTTCTGACCGCTCATGGCCATCGTTGGCCACACAGTACCCCCGGCGAGAATCGAACTCACATCTAGGGATTAGGAATCCCTTGTTCTATCCGTTGAACTACGGGGGCGTGAGGGGTTTCGTGGCTTATTTTACAGTGGTTTTTTCATTTTTCGCCTTGCTTGACTTGTGTTGCTTAAATTGCCTCGACACCCGTTACGACACCTAATAGACTGATTGGAGACAAAAAGACACCCGCCCACGGTAATGAACGGGTGTCGCGACACCACCTTCTACTACAAGGCGACGCCATGAGCAATTCTAGCACTGGTTCGCGATCTGCGAAACCAAAGAAGCCGCACAAGGACTTCCCCCTCTTTCCTCACCAGAACGGGCAGTGGGGAAAGAAGGTTCGGCAAAAGCTACACTATTTCGGTTTGTGGAATGATCCCGGCGCCGCACTGGCGAAGTGGTTGGAGCAGAAAGACGATTTGCTTGCCGGGAGAAAGCCCAGGGAAAAACAAAGCGGGCCCACGATTCGTGACCTTGCGAATAAGTTTCTATCGACCAAGCGAAGCCGCGTTGATTCTGGAGAACTGACGCCCACAACCTGGAGGGAGTACCGCGACACTTGCCAGCGGGTTATCAAGGTTTTCGGGACTGGGCGGCGACTGGACGATATAACGCCCGGCGACTTCGAGAAATTACGTGTGTCATATACCCGCACGCTGGGGCCGACTTCCACGGGCAACGAAATTGGCCGCGCCCGCGTTCTCTTTAAGTTTGCCTACGACGAAGGGTTTATCGATCACCCGATTCGATACGGGCAAGGTTTCAAACGCCCGAGCCGCAAAACGCTCCGCCAAGTTCGAGCCGCAAAAGGTTCTCGAATGTTTGAAGCTGCGGAATTGAGAACCATTCTGGACGCCGCCAAACAACCCATGCGAGCCATGATCTTACTTGGCGCTAACTGCGGCTTCGGGCAAACAGACATAGCGAATATGCCAATTTCGGCTATCGACTTGGAGAGGGGGTGGGTGGACTACCCCCGCCCGAAAACGGGAATCGATCGGCGTTGCCCGTTGTGGGGTGAAACCGTGAACGCGATCCGAGAAGCGATCCAAAGCCGCCCCAAGCCGATTACCGCCGAAGAATCGGGGCTGGCATTCCTCACCTGCCAAGGTAGAAAATGGGTTCGCCTGAATGAGAACGAAACGGCTACCGATTATCTGACGGTTGAGTTTTCCAAAATGCTAAAAAAACTCAAACTCAAACGGCCGGGCGTGAGCTTCTACGCACTTCGGCACGGCTTCGAGACCATTGCGGGCGGTAGTCGCGACCAAGTAGCGGTCGACGCAATCATGGGGCACGCACGCGACGACATGGCGAGTCTGTATCGAGAACGCATCGACGACGCCCGCCTGCTTGAGGTTTCAAATTACGTTCACAATTGGTTATTCTCTGAGAGCAAATAAACTTTCGGGTTCGCGGCTTGATCACCGCTTAGACTCGGCCGGTTGGTGTGGTTCACCTTTCCCCGCTGGCCGGTTCGAGTCGCCCGTTTTTTTGAAAGGTTGGGATGATGGATAAGAAGGAACTGGTTTGGCGTTGCAGAAATAACACGCAATGGATGGCGAGGATCAACATTTTCAGAGACGTTTTTCCTTGGGTGATACCGTCCATAAAGGAAGCTGCGGGGCTCGATGCTGGCGTATATCTCGGTCCGGCGGCGAGCCACGAAGGCAACAGAGTGTTCAACGAGGCGTTCGACGAATACGTGCTTGGGATGCGCAGCGAGCGTGAAGAGATAAAGGCGATACACGTTCGCGCGAACAGGGAATGGACGGAACTAACGGGCATTCCCGCGTTGGGCGTTCGCAAGGATTGGCGGACGGCAGCATGTGCGGCTGGCATTTCGCCTTCAGACTTTGACGCAACCGACTTTGTTTTGGTTGTGGAATATGTCACCTCATGGGCAATCGCACGGCGGGTTGAGCGGGATAGAGGTGAGCCGCCCAAGTTGCCCGCCAACGCGACAACAGACGTACTCACGCCCAAACAGGAAAACATTTTGAAGGCGCTGATTCAATTTGTCGCATTCGCGAGCGACAAACGACGCACGGCGGCATACATTGCCAACGCGGTAACTGGCGCCGAGGCAACGAACAACGAATACAAAGGGGCATTGCGGGAGCTGGTGAAAGCGGGTTTTCTGCACTCACAGCGATCTGCTGGCGGAGGCTACTGGCTTACATGCAAGGGCCGCCAATTTTTCGATCGGTGAACGGTGCGCACCGTTAGTATACCGTCAGTACACCGACAAATAACATTACCTTCGTATAATTTGGAAATGAACGCCGACAAACGGCGTTGTCCAAAGTATACGGAGGGTTTTTTATGTCTGTGAAGAAGCAAAAAATGCGACCCCGCGAAGTGGCTCGCGAGTACGGCGTCAGCGTCGACAAAGTTCTCGCCTGGATTCGAGCGGGCGAATTGCCCGCGATAAACGGCGCGACGACCCAAACAGGGCGCCCGCGATTTCTTATCAGCCGCGCCGATCTAGAGCGGTTCGAGGTGAGCCGAGCCGTTGTTCCGCCGCCCGAACCGGCGCCCAGGCGACGTAGAAAAGATCCGGCCGACGTTCAATACTTCTGAGGCTCTCCCCCATTCGTCGGCGCCGATCTGGCGTCATTTCTTCACCACAAAAAAAACGCCGCCCGGGCGACCGACCCGAACGGCGAAAATGAAAGTTAGCAAGATGATTTTATCAGAAAACGGCGAGGGAAAATACCCGCGATTTTCAAATGAACAGGAAAAATATCGGGCGGCGTTCATCGTCGCGACCGACCACGCACGGCTCAGCCTGCCGCAACCAATGCCGCCGGACGATCCAGCGTCGATAGAAGGAGCCGCCGACGGTCTGCGACTCTTCGCGGAGGCGACAGCACCGCTTCGGAATGGCGAGCTTTCCGAGCGGGAAATTGACGATTTGATGTGGACAATTTGCGATCGGTGGGAACACGAACTGATATACGGCGGCGGTTTTATCGAGTCGCCGACGGCCAAAAAAGGGGGGGCTAAATGATCAACACAACCCCCACGATTCTCGCCGTCCACGTCTTTTATCACGCCCGTAACTTGCGCGTTCTGCCGATTCCGGTTGGCATGAAATGTCCCATTGAAAAAGGATGGCCATCGTCGCATAAACGAGCCGACGACATCGAAGCCGAATTGCAAGATGACCGGTACGATAAATACGGCTGGCTGCTAGACGATTGCCACCTCGTGGTTGACATCGACGTTCACGACCCCAGTGCGAGCGGTTTCGATGCGCTGAATAAGCTG
>JAJRWU010000092.1 GCA_024276655.1 Planctomycetota bacterium | reverse complement strand
CGGCAGGGAACTCGATACGCCGATGCATTTGATCATGCCTTGCGCGCGAAAATCAAGCAGCAACTCGATCAAACCTTCGCGCTGGAGTGTTTCGGCGTCGCCTCCGTGGAATTGGAGAATATCGACGTAATCGGTGTGCAGCCGCCGCAGGCTGGTTTCGAGGTTTCGCTGGATGACTTCCTTTTCCCAAACGTGCGCGATTTCGAGGTGATCTTCATGCTGGGTGTAGGCGCAGCCGCATTTGGTCGCCAAATAGAATTCGCTTCGCCGAGAACTGATGTACCGACCGATGCGTTGCTCGCTGATTCCATAGTCGGGCGAGGTGTCGATGAAATTGACGCCGGCGTCGAGCACGGAATTAAGGAGCTTATCGGCGGCTTCCTCGCCAACGACTCGAACACCCCAGGTTTTCGGTCCTCGTATGCCCATGCCGCCGTAACCGAGTTGGCTCACTTCGAGCCCCGTTCTCCCCAATGTTTTTTTGATCATCGTTTTTCAATTCTCACGGCGTTGCACGCCAACCGAGATAACAAATTCCTCCAGTTGCTCGTACGACTGTGCGCCGACAACGCCCCGCTCGCCCACGACGAAGGTCGGCGCGCCGCTGAGGCCCAACTCGCGCGACCGGCGTCCGTCGGCGTCGACCGCTGGGCGAAAACGTCGCTCCTCCAAAACTTCTTTCGCATCCGCGGCAGACAACCCCACGCGCTCGGCAATTGCGAGCAGGTTGTCAATCTTGGCAATGTTCACTTGTTCTACGAAGTAGGCGCGAAACAAGGCGTCGTGAATGCCGTCGCCGCCGGCTTGTGTTACCGCCCATGCGGCCAGTTCCTGAGCCAAGCGGCTGTTGTAGGTCATGGTTCGCTGGCCGTAGGGCAAGCCTTCCTGGGCCATCAAGCGAGACATCTGCTCTTGAGCGGCTGGAAGGTCGATATTGCGGCCGGCAAACAGTTCTTCCAACGTAAGCCCTGCTTCGGGCGTTCCGGGATGCAGCGGAAAATGCCGGTAGGCAACGCCGATATCAAACGCCGATTGAAGCCGGGCCACACGCACGGTGCAGAGATAGCACCACGGTCAGATGTAGTCCGAGAATATTTCGAGAGTGGTCATGAACCGTGGCCTCCAACGCGTGACGTCGGAAAAAGTGTTGCAAACGTCCGCTTACGCGGCCACTGTAACACTTCAACGGCTGCTTCAACAGCACTACTTTCCTGAACGCCGCTTCTCGGGTATTTCCCGAAGGGATGGAATTTGGTATACTTCGCGGCTTCCCTCTGTGCTCGTTTGCCTCCCCTCGTCGGGGTCGTGAATGAATCTCGATTGCCGCCGAGCGGTCTAGGCTCTGGCAAGGCAAGCCAAATAGCGTATTGCACAAGGGTTTAGCACCAGCACGGAGTTCAGCGTGGGTACAAAGAAGACCGGCAAGGGGCGTCGCAAGGTTGGGCGGAAAAAACGTCGCATGCGTGCGAAGATCCGCCATCGAAAGAAATAGTCGCGTCGCTTCCCATAGCTGGCGGATGAGAACTTCGCGCGGCAAGGTTTGACGCCATGGCATCCTGTGCCATGCCTATGCTCAGATTTTCAGTCGCGCGAGGTAGAAGCCCGTGGGAGCATGAACTACTTCGCACACGGTCGTCCTTTTCTTGACGACCCGTATTTTATCGCCGGCGCTGCAACGCCCGATTGGTTGCGTATGCTTGATCGCCGCGTTCGCGCGCGCTCCAAGGCGGCCAACCACTGGATCCACCACGCCGACCCCGCCATGGCGTCGCTGGCGCGCGGCGTGGTGCAGCATCATCATGACGATGGTTGGTTCCACCAAACGCGGGCCTTTGGCGAGCTTACCTTGCGCTTCACCATTGAACTGCGCGACCTGCTGCCGCCCGACGACAGCCTGCGGACCAGCTTCTTGGGACACATTCTCGTTGAACTGCTGCTCGACGCCGCGCTCATTGCAGACGATCCGCCCCGGCTCGACGAATATTACGCCGCCATCGACCAACTAGACCCCGCACGCGTGGCCGATGGAATAGAATGCATTACCGGCCAATCGGTGGAAAAACTGGCCCGCTTAATTCCCAGATTTTCCGCCGAGCGGTTTTTGTACGATTACCTCGACGACGCCAAACTGCTGCGGAGAATCAATCAGGTCATGCGGCGCGTGAAACTGCCCGCTGTGTCTGATCGGCTGCTCGATTGGTTGCCTGGCGCCAGAGCAACTATCGAAGATCGGGCGGCCGACCTCCTCGCCCCGCCACGATCGTCGGTCCGCGATATCTGAGAACGGGAGCAGCCAGATGGGTAGCTTGCGATACAAAGCATGGTTTCGCGGAGGAGCGGTGCTAGTTCTTTGGCTGCCGCTTGTTGCATCATTCGTTTGGGGCGACGATCCTCCTGGTGCGCCGCGCACTTTGCGCGTACGGCTTACTGTCACGACGCCGCTCTCCCTCCCAAACACGCCGCTGGAGCCCACCCTCGACTTTCCCGACTTGATTCGGCAAGCCAAGGCGCCGGGAGTGCTTGACCCGAACTCAATAGAAGTACGCAACACCGCCACCGGCCAAACCGTCGCGCACAACATCAGCGAAGACTTCGCCTATAGCGACCAGGGACGCATTGAATTCGTCGTCGTCGATCCTCGTCATACCACGTTTGAAATACGATTCGCCACGGTTGCCGAACGTCCGCCGTTGCGGCCGCGGAAAATCACTCGGCAGATCGGCGTCGGAGATTTGCTGCGTTACAACGCCGGCCAACCAAGGCCGATTACCGTGGCCTATTCGCCCGGCTTGCACGACCTAAACGGCGACGGGCAACTCGATCTGACCGGAGCCTGGAATTACGCCTACCGACCGGGATGGCCCTGGGATGGAATCGTCTGCTACCCGCGAACGGGCAAAAGCGCATTTCAATTCGGCGACCTGACGCGTCTGCGGTACGCCGCCCAGCCAGCCGATGCGCCGCGGTTTTTCAGCCATACTTACATGGCCGCCGATTTTGCCGACTTCGATCGCGACGGACGGTTGGATTTGGTCATCACGCGCAGCGGAGCGAATTCCGCGACGTTCTATCGCAACACCGGCCAGCGCGACCCTAGCGGAATGCCAAGATTCGAGCCAGCCGGATCGGTGCGCGTCGCCGCTTGGCAGGCCTGCCGCGCCCTTGATTTGGATCGCGACGGCGTCCTCGATCTTGTGGTTGACGGCCAGTTTCTGCGCAATACGAACCCCGCCGGCTGGCCCTTCCGCGCCGCCAGCCCAATGAAGCTCGCCGCCGGGCGGAGGCCGTGTTTTCTCGACCTCGACGGCGACGCTCGGCCAGACTCCATCTGCCTGCACGGCGGCAAGGCAACCCAGCCGAACTTTTACCAGGTTGCTTGGCGGAGGAATCTTGGCGGAACGCCGCCAAAATTCGCCGACGAAGAGGTGTTGCGAGAAGTCGATTTACCCGAAGTCTCGCTCGTCGCCGCCTGGCATGACAAGAACCGATCAGGCCTGATCGTTCAGCACCGCGCTTTTCAGTCGCTGTCGTTCTATCAACTGGACCCACCCGCTGCGAACGCCGCCCGGCGGAAATTCCGCCGCATTGGCGAAGCCCGCTCGAATTCGGCCGTTTTGTCGCTCAGCGATCAGGCCTGGCCGCGTTTGTGCGACTGGGACAACGACGGCGATCAAGATTTACTCGTTGGCGGCGGATACGGCTGGCCCAGAATCGTGATCAACGACGGCAGTCGCGGCCAGCCGGCATTCCGCCAGCCGATGCGAATTATGTCGGACGGGAAGCCGATCCGATTTCTTCGTAACGAAATTCTGGGCGCGCCGGCCAACCCGCACGACATGGGCTACCCGTATCCCGACTTTATCGACTGGGACGCCGACGGCCTGCCCGATCTTGTCTGCCCGAACGAAACGAACCGTATCTTCTGGTACAAGAACATTGGAACTCGCAAGCAGCCCAAATTCGGACCCCGCCGCCAGATTCTCTGCGATGGGTTCCCCGATTCTCCGCAACTGCGGAGTCAATCGAATCGGCGCGCCAGCGATTCCAAGTCGAACAACGGCGCGTATCCACTGGAGCCGGGCCAACCGTTCATGTGGCGAACCGGCGCAGCGCTGGCCGATTTCAACGCCGACGGTCTGACCGATATGATCACACACGACGGCCAGACCCGCGTGGCGACTCTTTTCGTTCAATACCGCGATGCAAATGGTAAACTACGTTTGCACAAAGACCGCGTATTAAAGCTGGCCGACGGTAGGGAAATCAGCGACGCCATCGTCGAACGCAGCGCGCACTGGACCGAATCGTTCCGCGCCGTCGATTGGAACGGCGATGGCCTGCAAGATCTTATCTACAGCGTGTCTGGCGCGCATCACGGAACAAAAGACGGGGGCAGCATTTACCTGCTGCGCAATGTCGGCTCGAAGACCGATCCTCAATTCGCGGCGCCGGAAACCATGCGTTGTTTTGGCCAGCCGATTCGAATCACGAACCATGGCCCGCATCCCTGGCCCGGCGACTTCGACGGCGACGGAAACCCCGATCTGATCACGTGCGTCGAATGGAGCGTCTATCCGTATTACAGCCACGCCGCACTGACGATGAAACAACCGCCCGCCTACCGCGTGACGCTGCTGGAATGATTTTTCCCTAATTCAATGCTGTACGGAGTGAGTAACTAGGCAAACTGCGAATATGAGGCCATTAGGGCGGAAAGGGCGGATTTCCCCGTCTTGCGGCGTATTTCCCAACGCCGTTCGTCTAGTTGCATGCGAATATCGCATTTCCTTCCGCTGGAGGTGTAACGCCTTCATTTTTGGCCCCGTTACGCATAAATACAGGAATTGTTTATGGTTTTGACCCCGGTTGCCGATTCCATTGAAGACGAACAAATCATTTCTTCGGTGCAATTGTAGTAATCGGTATTTCTTTACGAATGCCGGTTTGGCGCCAGGACTCATCGAAATTGCCGGCAGGCTGGACGAACGAAGTAGTCGCTGCGGTGCGACTCGCAGCAACGCCAATCAGGGAGGATTCATCCATGCGTCGCCTTTTGATAACGGCGCTCTTGCTTCTTGCGTTGAGCCCCAGTGTGGGCTGTATTTTGCCCGCCTTTTCAGGCGATAGGCAGCGACGCACGCAGCAATTGATTTTCACGTCCGACAACATGCGAATGTTCCTGGACGAATGGGAGCGGTTCTGGTTCCTCGACCAGCCCTCGCACCTAACTCCGTATCGAACACATGGGGGTATTATCTAGCCTTCCAGCCTGTTCGCATTCGAGGCGATAAAAAGACAAACAGCGTCGGGGCGCCTGCGAGCGCCCCGGCGTTTTTTTCTTGGCCGTTCTTCGACGCTGGCGGCGCCACCCGCCTTCTTATTGCTCGGGCGCCGCCCTTTCTGGCGGGCCCGGCGACGATATACTGAGGCCTGCGTTTCCAGCAGGAGTCAGCATTGGATGGTCCTCGCCCATGGTTGCCGAAAATAGGGTTGCCGAAAATACGGTTGCCGAAAATACACCCGACCTCAACGTCGCCCTGGGAAGGCTCGCGCTTCCCAACCCGATCATGGTCGCTTCCGGTACGTTCGGCTACGCCCGCGAAATGGAGCACATTGTCGACCTCAACCGTTTGGGCGGCATTGTGCCGAAAACGGTCACCTTCGAGCCCCGCATCGGCAATGCGCCCTGGCGCACGGTTGAAACCACGGCCGGTTTGCTCAATTCGATTGGGCTGGATAACGACGGTTTGGAGTCGTTCATCGCCCATCACTTGCCCTATTTGGCGCAATGGGACGCGCCTGCGGTGGTCAGTATTGCCGGCGCGACGGAGCAGGAGTTTGTCGCCATGGCGCGGCGGCTGGCGGAGGCGCCCGGCGCGGCGGCTCTGGAACTGAATATATCGTGTCCGAATGTGTCGGGCGGGGTCGATTTCGGCGCCAATCCTGAAATGTGCCGTTCTCTGGTGGCGGCGGTTCGCGGCGTTTGCGAGTTGCCGGTGCTGGCCAAACTGACGCCCAACGTGACCAGCATCGCAGTTATGGCGCGAGCCGCGGCCGATGGCGGCGCCGACGCAATTTGCCTGATCAACACCGTTTTGGGCATGGCCGTCGATTGGCGAGCGAAACGGCCGCTGCTGGGGAATATTGTGGGCGGTTTGAGCGGCCCGGCGATCAAGCCAATTGCCCTGCGTTGCGTTTATCAAGCGGCTTGTGCGGTTGATATTCCATTAGTGGGCATTGGCGGCATTTCGTCACTCGACGATGTGATGGAGTTTTTCGTGGCCGGCGCCTCCGCCGTGCAAATCGGCGCCGCGAATTATTATGACCCCAAAATTTCCATGAAGATTCTCGACACTCTCCCGGCAGCCTTACAGCAAGCCGGCGCCGCGAGCGTTGCCGAAGTCACCCGCAGCCTGCAAACGCCCGACATGCTCCCGCTCGCTTAGCACCCGTCCAAGATGATCTATTCCGTGTTTTTCAGATGCTGGCAAGCCTCCGGCTTGGCGGGGATTTCATCAGGCGAGCGGCAGATGAAATTTACCAATACAAGCACGAAGCGCAAGCGAGTGAATCAGCAAACGGTCATTCCCGCGTGGGTGGGAACCCCAAAAAGCTCCCGGACTCCTGTTGCGTGCGGGTAAGTTATTTTCCGCCGTTCGCCTAACACCCTTGCACGGAATAGATTTTAGCACCGCTCGATAAATAACTGTCGCATTTGTGTAGCCATCGTCGCCAGACGGTGGGTGAGCGGTGAACCATCCCACGCTCTGGCGAGCATGGCTACGACACTAATTTTCCGCTCGATGCTTAGTCCGCTTCGACAACTTCCAGCGTTTGATCGGCGGGTGTGTTTTCGATGGTTTGCATGCGGCCGCTGGGCCAGCGGATAGTAATCCGATCGACCTTTGCGGCGCTGCCAATGCCGATCAAAAGCTCTACCGGGCTCTGGCCCATGAACCCGTTGGCGGGGAAAAGATCTCGCGTGATTATGCGCTCGCCGCAGGTAAGCACCACGTGGGCGCCAACGGCCGCGCGATTGCTGTCACTCCCGACAAGTTTCAGCCGCAGGAAATGGTTCTCCGTCGAGATTTTGTTGAGAAAGAGCCGCAAGGGGCCGCCGCCGACCGAACCGACCAACAGGTCTGCGGCGCCATCGGCGTTGAAGTCGGCCGCGACAACGGAACGCGAGTCGGAATCGATGTTGGCTTGCGAGGCGAACGAGGCGTCGATAAACCGGCGGCCGTCCACGTTGAGAAACAACCGATTGGCTTCAAAGGCGCTGAGGTTATGCCCCAGACGCGGCATTTTGAAAGGCGAATCAACCCAAAACTCGCCGGCTTCGCGGTCTACTTCGCCCAAGGCTTCCAGTTTGTGTGTTCGGTCTAACGGCTGTGACACGACAGCCCGCCACATACACGTTCAGCCATCGGGCTTGTGGCGATCGTAACTTAAAAAACCTGTGGCGGCGTAAATGTCGAGCAGACCGTCGCGGTCGAAATCAGCCAAGGCGGGCGCATAGGCCCAGCCCACTTGGTTCACGCCGGAGTCTTCGCTGATCTCTTCGAATTTGGTTTGGCCCGGCCGCAGGGAGTACAAACGATTGCCGGCGCAGGCGCCTCGGATTTGTTCAAAGACGCCCGGCGGGTAGTCGTCCGCCGTTATATGGGCGATGATCCGGCGGCCCATTTTGGAGTACATATTTGCGACGTAAATATCCGGCGAGCCGTTGCCGGTGATGTCGCCCGCGGCGACTCCCATGCTCGTGGCGAAGTCGACCACGCCGGCTGATCGCGACACATCCTGAAAACCGCCTTTGCCGTCATTGAGCAGGAACACGTTGGCGCCGAAATCGTTCGCGATATAAAGATCGGGGTAGTGGTCGTGGTTGGCATGCAGCCAGACCGCCGCGAACGACTGCCGCCGCCCGCCGCCGGCTCGCGCGGACTTCGTCACATCCAGAAATCGGCCGCCGCCAAGATTTTTCCAGAGTTGGTTTTCGGCGCCGGAGTTGTCGTCGCCCACCCAACCCGGGGGCGCGTCGGACGTCGACTCCGACGTTGGGGGCGGGTCTTGGTGCAAGACGTACAGATCCAAAAGGCCGTCGCAATCGTAATCGGCAACGATGCAGCCCTTGGGGTTGTAGTTGAACCGCAAACCGGAGATGTCGGTTACGTCTTCGAAGGCGCGGCCGGCCCGGTTGTGAAACAGGCGGTCGCCGAGGAGTAGGTCGGGAAAATCGTCGTTGTCGAAATCGATCCAGGCGGCCAGAAACACTTGGTTCGCAACGGCTTGCGAGCGAGGTTGTTCATCAGCCCAGGGCGGCAAGCCGACTTCCGTGGTGGCGTCTCGGAAGGCGCGGCCTGCGCGCGATGCGAGCAACCGCCAACGTCCGTTGGCGCTGGCGATGGCAATGTCGAGAAAGCCATCTCGATTGAAATCTTCGACGGCCATTTGGGAATAATATTGGCGAACCTTATCTGTTTTGACCTTCCAGTTATCGCGAATGTCGACATCCGCCAAACCGAACGACTCCGTGACTTCCTCGAACAATGGCCCCGTGCTGGAGCGAAACTTTTCCGACTGCACCACCCAACCCACAACGATATCGTGAGCGGCGATTGCTTCGTCGTTTTCAAAACGGCACTGAAGAATGTGCCGCGATTCAAATTCAAGCGGGGCGCCTTGCGCGTCTTGACCGGCGCCGGTCAGCAGCAACGTGGCCGTCCAGTTTCCCGTTTGGGGGTCGCTGTTGTCGGCGCGAAGATCCAACACGCGGCATTTGGCGCCGCCGACTTTCTCAAAGTCGTCGAAGTAGGAGCACAGGTGCGCAGCCATTTCACCCGCGTTGACGCTGCTTCCCTTCTCCGAGCCGCCGGCGTCGCGAATTTCACGAATGTACGAAAGGTCGATTTCGGTGCGGTTTTTTGGGTTTCGCACGACGCCGGAAAAACCCGGCCGAAAGAAGCGGCGTACGGCGGCGATATCTTGCCGGCCCATGCTGGCAACGAGCGGCGCTCCAAATTTCTTTTCGAGTTCGAAGGCCGTGTGTTCAATCGCCCAGATATATTTTTGTTTGTCGAGATCAAGTTCGCTCGATTCGGTCGAACCATCTTCCGAAGAAGATACAACCGGGGCCGCGCCGGTTGTTGGCTTCGCGGCGGGGCGGCAACCAGCAACACAGAGTATCGCGGCTAATGCGGCAGGCAAGGGAAATTTGATGAGCGGGGCGAGCATCTTATTCGGGCGTTGTAGAGATGTCGTTGAACTCTTGTAGCGATTGGACTATTTTATAATGAATGAGAGGACGTGAACAGGCGCGCGTGTTATTCGCTTGCGTTGCCATCGATTGCGGCACATCAAACTAATGGCGTCGGTCCGAAAAAACTTGCTCCGCTGGCTGATCGGCGCCGTTGCCGCGGGCGCTTCGGTTGGAATCTATTGGCTATCAGCCCGCCCCGCGCCAACGCCCCGCGTCGCGACCCGGTCCGCCGGCGCGAGGCTCTTTGCGGAAAATCGGGCATGCGCTGGGTGTCATGAAGAGCAAGCCAACGGCCACCAACGAACAGGCCATGCCGACACCTTTCGTTTTACCGCCGATTCCGAAGTTGCTCGTCAGTTGGACGGCAAAATCTTCCAAGATCCTGAACGGCCCTATGCTTTTCACTACCATTTTGACGAAACCGAAGGGCTGTCGGTCACGATACCCGAACTGTTTGGCCAAGATGGCCTCCAACTCCCTTACGAGCTTGGTTCAGGGCACAACGCACTCACGTTTTTGTCCTTGATTCCCAACCAAGTTGGCGATGTGGTGGGAGTGGAGCATCGGGTGTCGCTGTATGCAGGCAAGTCTGGCGTCGAGCTGGACTTAACCCCCGGGCACCGTCAAACCGCGCCAAAACAAACCATCGAACACTTCGGAAATATTATGCGGGGCGACAAATTGCACCGGTGCGTCGCTTGCCATACAACCACCGCCGATATCGTCAAACGGAAAATTGACAACTTGCGGCCCAACGTCGGCTGCCAAAGCTGTCATGGCCCTGGAGAGCAGCACGTACTTGCCATGCGGGCGGACGAGCGAGGAGAGGCTATTGAAGGCGGCGATGCTATCGAGAGCGGCGGATATCTCGGCTTTACCCAACAGACCGCCCTGGAGGAAGTGCAACTCTGCGGCAAATGCCATCGGCTCCCCGAAGGCGGCTCGGAAATATCGCCCGGCAATATTCGCAATGTCAGGTTCCAGTCGGTGGGCATTCTGCAATCTTCCTGCTTTAAGGAGAGCGGCGGCAGACTGAAATGCTCAACCTGCCACAACCCGCATCGGCCGGTTTCGCGCGAGTTGGAGCATTACGTGAACCGCTGCCTGAGTTGTCATTCCGAAACCATTCCATCTGTCTCTTCGGGAAAAAATCCAGAGGAAGCAACTGTTTCCCAAACGCCGGCGACTCTTGTCTGCCCGGTTTCTCCCCGAAAAAACTGCGTGGGCTGCCATATGCCGGCGATTGATGTTCACCGCGGCATCGAATTTCACGACCACTGGATTCGCGTCCGCGACGATGAGCCGCTCGCACCGCCGGAGGGGAAGGACCGTTCGCCCTAAAAATGCCAGGTTACGCAACGAACTCAAATTCCATCTCATATTGGAGGGGGAAAGTGTGTTCCCGAACCCGTTTTGGCATTCCTTATTGGTTTGGGCTTGCAATCGTGCCGGGGTTTGGCAGAATTAGGTGCTTGTGTCGCCAAATGCGCACGATGATCGCAAAGCGACGCGCGATGGTTGGTCGGGGAGCGTTCCAGAGGAAGCCGCAAACGGCGGAATAAACCACAAAAGGGTTGATAGGCATGTCGGAAGAAGTTTTGAACGTCGAAATTCGTGAGTCGCGGGGAAGTTCGGCCGCACGCAGGCTGCGAAATGCTGGGAAAATCCCGGTAATATTGTATGGGCAGGGCAAGGATAATGTCTCGCTGTCGATTTCACTCGATGAAATGGAAACTGCATTAAGGCACAGATCCCGGTTAGTGACGCTCAAGGGCGATGTGAACGAAACGGCGTTTTTGGCGTCGGTTCAATGGAATACGTTCGCCACGCATCCCCTGCATGCCGACCTGACGCGGGTGAATCTGGAAGACGTGGTTGAAGCGACGTTGGTGATTCAGCTTCGTGGCGAGGCCATTGGCGTTAAAGAGGGCGGTCATGTCGAACAATTGCTGCGAGAACTTACGATTTCCTGCCCTGTCGGTGTGTTGCCGGAGTTGATCACGGTGGCGGTCAAGGATCTGGGAATCGGGGATTCGCTCAAATGTGAAGACATTCCGTTGCCTACTGGCGCGAAACTAGTGACTGGCCCTGACACGGTTGTCGTGCAATGCGTGCAGGCGATGGAAGACGCCGATGAAGAAGATGTCGCAGCGGTTGCCGGCGGCTCGGAACCAGAAGTGATTGGTCGAAAAGCGGGTGACGAAGACGAGGCGGCGGAATAATTGCAAAAACGGAGCCATTGGCGGCAAAGGCGAGATGCGCCGCGTTTGGTTTGCTGCGGTGTTGTTTGAGAGGCGAATAATCGGCTGGCGCCGCATAAGGTGGAAGGCGTGAAGCTTATTGTTGGACTTGGCAACCCTGGCGGTAAATACGCGGGAACACGCCATAATGTTGGGTTTGAGGTTTTGGCTGAGTTGAGTCGGCTGTATGGGGCGGGCGCCGCGAGGCAAAAGTTTCAGGGAGAAATGCAAGACGCTCGTATTGGATCAGAAAAAGTACTATTATTAACGCCGCTGACGTTTATGAATCGCAGCGGAAACTGCGTGCAGCCACTGCGAGATTTTTTTAAGATTGCGAATCAAGATATTTTGGTCGTCTGCGACGACTTCCACCTCCCATTGGCCCAGCTTCGCCTTCGGCGTGGCGGGTCGGCTGGAGGACAAAAAGGCCTAGCCGATATTTTGAGGAGAACGGGCGGTCATAAAACAGAGAGGGCGGCTAGGAACCAAACAACTGCAAAGCAAACAACTGTAAAGCAAACGACCGCGAACGGCGATATCGCTCGGCTGCGAGTCGGAATTGGTCAGCCGCCCGAACATTACGACGTTGCTGACTACGTACTGAGCAAGTTTCGGCCGGATGAAATGGCCGAAATGCAACAGGCCGTAGTTCGCGCCGCCGCCGCCGCCGCCGATTGGGTGGAAAAAGATATCGACTACTGCATGAACCGCTACAATGTTAATTCCGGATAACATGATATTATTTCCGGTTAACGAACGAATAGATTTGGGTCCGCCCAAACGGACAAATACACGAAGAGCCATTCAAACGGGAGAAGATGAGTCTTGGCCGAAACCGTCTATGAAAGCATGTTTTTACTCGACGCCAATGGTTATGCGCGAGATCCCCTGGGAATTCCCAAGCAAATTGCTGAAATTGTGAGCAAGTGCGGGGGAGAGGTTTTAGCCAGCCGACTTTGGGCTGAGCAGAAACTGGCGTATCCCATCAATGGGCAGCGCAAGGGTGTCTATTGGTTGACGTATATACGCTTGGAAGGTGCGAAACTGGTGCAGTTTGAGCGCGCGTGTCGCCTCAACGACAACATCACCAGGAACCTCACCTTGAAAGTCGACGCCCGCTTGGCCGATACGCTCGTCGCCCATGCACGCGGCGATGTGGAGGAAACGCCAAAAGAAGAGGCCAGCGCGCCAGCGCCCGCCGAAACCGCCGAAACCGCCGTTACCTAAACGGCGCGTTGCTCGTGAAGTAATGTTGCTTGCGAGCGCCAATATGCGAGCCGTCAATACTCGTGGACCTGTGGATTAAACGTCTCAGTGTTCCTGGATGAAACAGAAGGGGGATGCCATGGCCAGCTTCAACCGCGTCATCTTGATGGGGAACATCACCCGCGATATTGAAGTCAAGTACATTGCCAGCGGAACGGCGGTTACCGAACTGGGCTTGGCCGTGAACGACCGCCGTAAAACGCAGTCGGGTGAATGGGTCGACGAAACCACCTTTGTCGATATCACGCTTTGGGGGCGAACCGCCGAAGTAGCGGCCGAGTATTTGAGTAAAGGCTCGCCGGTGCTCATTGAAGGCCGCCTCAAATTAGACACCTGGGAAACAGACGGACAAAAGCGCTCCAAATTACGCGTCGTGGGCGAACGCATGCAAATGCTCGGCGGGCGTGGCGGCGGAGGGGGCGGTTCGCAAAATTACAATTCACAGAACTCAAATGCACAGAGTTCGAATCCACAGAGTTCAAACGCAATGGGCGGCGGCGGTGCGGGGCAAAGTGGCTCGCCCGCTCCTCAGAATCAAGATACAGCGGACTACAACCGCCCCGCGGCGGCGGCAAGTGCTCCGCCAGATGATGACATCCCCTTTTAGCGAAATCGCCTTTGATATCGCCTTTTAGCAACACATTACCGTTGAACGGAACGATGACCAAGACCATACGCAAAAAAGTTAAGTACACCCGACTCCCCAAGGGGCCCAACGGCGGCGTGCAACTCCTTCTTATTCACTCGGTCGCCGGCTTGGGCGACCAGGGCGAAGTGGTTGAGGTAAAGCCCGGCTTCGCAAATAACTTTCTGTTGCCGCAAGGGTTGGGAACGTTCGCCACTGAGCACCACGTGCGGATGGTCGAAAAGCACAAGTCGAAACTGGCGGAAATCGACAAGGCTCGCTTGGTGAGTTACCGAAATATCGCCAAGGAATTAGGGCAGCAAAGCCTTACTATTGAAGCCAACGCCAACGACGAAGGTCATTTGTACGGCAGCGTGGCGGCGGCGGAAATCTCGGTGGAGCTCAAACGTTCTGGATACGCCGTCGGCGCCGACCAAGTCATCTTGGAAGGACCGCTGAAAGAACTTGGGCTCTACACGGTCAAGGTCCGACTGCATGAGAAAGTCGAAACCGACGTCAAGGTTTGGGTGGTGCCCAGCGTTGACGACAAATAACGTCAGCGACAAATAACGTCAGCGACGGGGGTTCTCGGCGGTTGGAGTTCATGCTTTAGCATGTTTTCTTTGGTTAACAACAGCCTGAAGGCTGAACTCCAACGGTGTGCGCCGTTGTGGTTCGCGCGTCTCGGTCCTCCCGATTTCATGCAGGGCGAATTTCGCCTTCGGCTGCGCGCTCTTAGTACCGCTCGATAAATAACTGTCGCATTTGTGCAGCCATCGTCGCCAGACGGTGGGTGAGCGGTGAACCATTCCACGCTCTGGCGAGCATGGCTACGACACTAATTTTCCGCTCGATGCTAACCCACCAAGTTGCGTTAGAAGGTATAAGTTTTTTATCCCTGCTTTGACCCGATTGATTTGGGTTATTTCTTCGGGCTTCTTCGAGTCGATAGCTGGAAATGTTCAGTTCGATGATCACCGAGTGATGGATCAGGCGATCGATCACGGCAGATCGCTGGTTCGCCCGGCGTCGCCGTCGCGAGCCTAATGCCGCGACGAACAACATTGGAGAAGAGCGTGTGAGGACGCTGCCGCGCCGGAAGCGGTTCGTTGGTGAGCAACACGCAGTAGCTGCCAGAGGCGGGGTCGAGCCAAACGAGCGTGCCGGTGGCGCCCCAGTGTCCGAAAGCGGTTGGCGGCATGAAGTCGGCGAAGGTATGAGGATGATTGGGCCATTGCATTTGCCAGCCGTATCCCCAGGGCGTGGCGTGTTGGCGAAGTTCGGCCGCGTGGGGAAAGGAGCCGAGCTGATCGCGCGTCATGGCTTGTAGCGCCGCCCGGCTGACGACGCCCGGCCGCGTTTCCAACTGTTCGCCCCGCAATATCTGGAGCAGGTGGCGGCACAATTTCCCCAAGTCGGCCGACGTCGAAACGAGACCGCCCCAGGGCGAGCCAAAACGGCGCCAGTAGTCGCTGTTCCAGCCCCAGTGTTCGATGCCCTCCCAGGTTTGCATTTCGGCCGACATACGCACCGGCGCGAACCGAGTTTCCGGCCAGTCCGGCGGGGCGCCCAAGGCGGTGTCATGCATTTGGAGCGGTTGAAAAATGTGCGTCCGCATCGCTTCGGCCAGCGGCTGTTGCAAGACGCGGCGCATGACCTCCGCCAGCATCAAGATCCCCATGCTTTGGTACGACACCTTCCTCCCGGGCGCGAACAGCAAGGGCGTTTCACAAACCTTCTGAACGAACTCATCCATCGATGCATGGCGGCAACGCAGTTGACGATTCTCCGGGAGCATATCCGGCAGGCCGGAGGTGTGGGTCAGGCAATGGGCCAGGGTGATTTTGCGTTTTCCTTTTCCGCGAAACTCCGGAATGAATTTCACGACCGGGTCGGCTAACGAAAAGGCGCCCTGCTCCGCCAACCTCGCCGCCATCAAGGCGACAATCGGCTTGGTGGGCGAGGCGATAAGAAACAAATCGGGCAATGTTTCGCCGGGCAATGTTTCGCCGGGCAATGTTTCGCCGGGCAATGTTTCGCCGGGCAATGTTTCGCCGGGCAATGTTTCGCCGGGCAAGGGTTCGCCGGGCAAGGGTTCGCCGGGCAAGGGTTCGCCGGGCAAGGGTTCGCCGGGCAAGGGTTCGCCGGGCAAGGGTTCGCCGGGCAAGGGTTCATTTGCCGTGGGTTTGTCGCGCCGCATGCGCCAAAGTTCGCGGTCGGCGTTGCCTACCGAAGCATCGATTGCCGTGCAGGCATCCGAATCCAGCCAACCGGCGAGCAAATGTTCAGCGTCCTGAAGCGCGCCGACGTCGAATCGCGTGTCGTGAGTCATGTCGTTCACGGAAAAGAACACCTTTTTCGGGCCTCGCTCAAAACGCGCGTCGACCGCCGTTGGTAGCGTGGCGAACTGTAGTTTATAGCCGCCGTATTGTGTTTCCGCTTAGTGGAACCACGAATAGACACCAATTTACACCAATGGCACTGTCGTATTCACGACAACGAGCTTTTTTCTCGCAGACTAGGTGGATTGCATATGCCCTGAGGGATTCTTTGCATCTACGCTAAATGCCGCATGTATCCTGTTTTGCAGGTGCGACAGCGCCATTCGTTCCGGATACCTTTTTCGTAACCGTTCGCGGCGTTGCAGGAAATTGCGACAGCAATCTATCCGACAGATAAAGACCGCAAACGGTTACCCCGGAAGGAGCCGCGAATGATGAGGCAAACCCTGCTGGACAATCCTGATTCCCTCGTCTGGGAGTTGCTATACGAAATCTACGACGACCACGACCAATTGCGTCAACGCTTCCGAACGCTTCGGGAAGAACGGTCAACCTCCGATGGATATCGTTTGCTGTGTCTTCACTCCCTGGGCAAGGAGATTTCGGCTGACGCCAGGCGGATGAAGGCGATCAAGAAAGCAACAGACGAACTGCTGAAGCTGGGCCATCGTTTGCAGTCGCCGCGAACGCAGATGCGAGATCGTCCAAGCGTTGCCGAAGCCGTTGAGAAAAAATTCTTGCTTTTGAAAAAAGAACGAAAAAGCATGTCCGGTTTTTTACAGGTTTCCGGATTGGCCGGGTGAAGATCAGTCGAGAGTCGTTTGGAAGTAGAAGGCGATGCACTGCTGTTTTGCCTTGGATGGGCGGAGATGAGGGTTGTGTAACATTCTTTCTGTAAAAACACAGAGGCAGTCCGGCGTAGCGTAGCGAAGCCGGGCTGCCTCTGGTAGGCCGCTTGAAAAGAGTGGGCCAAGTTGGTCTTCTTCTCGCGGAACGTTACCTATGCGAAAGGAGACCCCCATGACCCACGAAGACCAATCTACCCGTTTCGAGGATTTGCTCCAACTGCTCAGCGAGCATGGTTTCGACGGAATGGCCGAGGCGATCGAGATTCTCATG
>JAJRWU010000091.1 GCA_024276655.1 Planctomycetota bacterium | reverse complement strand
GCGACGATGGCTACACAAATGGGGCAGTTATTTATCGAGCGGTGCTTACTTCCCCGGCGGGAGGAAATAGGGACGGGCGGAGGCCTGTGTTGTTCGACGATAGACTTTGTCGGCCACGGTGGCGAAGAGGGTGTCGAATTTCGGGCCGCCAAGCACCACGTTGGAAAGAAACTTCGCTTGTGGTTTGCGAATGACTCCGCTGGCGCGGCCGGTAGGATCGAAAACCTGCACGCCAACTTGCGTCGCACAATAAAGGCGGCCCAGGCTGTCGACGGTCATGCCGTCGGCCGCGCTGGCCGACGCGCCGTTGGCCAGCCGCAATGTGTAATAGGGCTGCTTGTTGTGCAGCGTTCCGTCGGCCGCGATGCTGAATGTCCAGAGGTAACGGCCGGCGGAATCCGACACGACCAGCGTCTGTTGGTCGTTCCAGAGAATGACGCCGTTGGGCCGCTCAATGCCGGTGTCGACGATCTGTTTCTCACCATTGGGGCGCACCAGCCAAACGCGTTTTTTGCCGGTATCGGTGCAATAAATATTCCCTTCCCGCGTCACGACCAAATCGTTGCAGCCAAGATCGTTGGCGACAACCTTGAATTTTCCAGACGGGTCGTAGACGACAATGCGGCGGTCTTGAATATGGCAGCCGAAGAGTTGGCCTTGGCGGCCGAACATCAGTCCGCTGACGCGCGGCCCGTCTGAAACAAACGCTGCCACAACGCCATCGGCGCCGACTTTGTAAATATCGCCGGCCGGCACATCGCTGAAATACAGATTGCCTTGAGCGTCAACGGCGGGCGCTTCGGTGAATTTGTACCCCGAGCCGACCAACTCCCAATCGGCGTCCTTGAGCAACACGTCGTGCAGGGGCATGTCTTGCGCGAGGCATTCGGGCGAGAAACAAGCCTGTGGGGCGGCCCAGAGCAAACAGTTCAAAACGATCGCGCGCCACGACCAACGAAAAAGCGAAACGCCTCGCATGGAAAAGTCTCCCGCGTAAAATATCAAGGATAAAAAAGATGCCGAGCGTTGCCCGGCTGCAAGTGGTTGGTCGCCATTCCAGAAGCCCGGCTTTTTGAAAAAGCCGGGCTTCTGGTTCGGGCTTCTCGTTCGCCAAACGCCGGTCTCTGGTGGGAACATTTACTGGGAGGCTTCCACCTGATAGCCCCGCCACAGCCAACGCAGCGAATCGGGCAGAATCGCGCCGCCCTGCTTGCCGTTGTGCCCGCCGACGCCCATTTCGAATTTGTAATCGTAGTTTGCGAATTTGAGGGCGGCGGCCATTTGCCGATTCGATAACGGCCAGTTGCCGTGCAGGTTATCGAGGTCGCCCGCGCCTTCCTGCAAAAACACGCGAATCGGTTTTCGCTCCGTTTTGCGGATCAATGCCGGGTAGACATGCCCGCCGCGAATGTTGGTGAAACTGCCCACATGGCTGAGCACCTTGCTGAAGGCGTCGGGCCGCTCCCAGGCAACGGTCCAGGCGCAAATGCCGCCGGAGCTGATCCCGCCAATGGCGCGCGAGGCCGGGGCGGCGGCAAGTTGATACTTCGAGGCGACCTGCGGAATCATCTCCTCCAGCAGAAAACGAGCGTATTGATCGCTGAGCGAATCGTATTCGAAGCTGCGATTTTTGCGAGCAATGCCGCCCGGCTTCGTGGGCGGAACCACGCCGGGGTTGATGAAGAGGCCAATCGTGACCGGCATTTCGCCCTTGTGGATCAGGTTGTCGAACACGATGGTGGTGCGAAACTGGCCCTTTTCGTTCACGTAGTTGCGGCCGTCTTGAAAGACCATCAAACAAGCCGGCGCCTCTGGTTTGTATTGTGCGGGAACATACACCCAATAGTCGCGCACCGTACCGGGAAAGACTTTGCTCTCCCAGGTGAATTTCTCCACGACGCCTTGAGGAACATTCGGCTGACGCTGCGAATCGGGCCCTAGTTGGTAGGGTTCCGCGGCGGTGAGCGAACCCGCCGCAAGTACGAAGCCCAAGGAAAGAAAAAGCCCAATCGGCAAGCGGCGAGGTACAACGTTCATGGAGCAGCCTTGAGAGGAATGAGGACGAAAGCAAACAGTTCCGGCGAGCCGCGCTGGCGTACAACCGAAACAATCAGCGTAACCCGGCTAGGTAAGCGGGGCAAGCCGCGAAAGCTTGCTGTTTTGCAACGTGTTTTCTTTTGACAACGCTTGCGGAGAGTCGTAGGTTTACACAATGCATCATCGTCTTTTGAAGAGGTTAATTGTTGCAATGCGCGTGGAGCGGCAGCCGCGCTGGTAAAGGGAGGCAAAACGTCATGCAAGGCAATGCGTTGGCGAAACTCGAACCTGCGGCTCAGGCGGTGGTCCGCCGTCCTCATATTTTGGTCGTGGACGACGACGCCAGCCAAACCGAAGTTTTGCGTTATCGGCTCGACCGGCTGGGGTTCGATGTGTCGTGTGCGAATAGCGGCGCGGCGGCAATCAGCATGGCCAGCGAATCGCGGCCGCATTTGGTGTTGCTCGATTTGAGGCTGCCCGATATCGACGGCCTGGACGTCTGCCAGAAACTGGCCGACCTCCGCGAGACCTGCGATATTCCGGTGATTATCGTGAGCGGCGTCGAGGCGCCCGATATCGTGCGGCGAGCGCGCGCCGCCGGCTGCCGGTATTGTGTTCGCAAGCCATACGACCCCAACGCACTGTTGGTGCTGATGGAAAACTCAATGCGGAACGACGAATTCTAAGGCGTGTTTTTTCGAGTGAACATTTCAACGCTGAGAGTCTAGCGAGACCGATGGCCACAACCAAAAAAAGTGTTTGCCACAGAGCACACAGAGGCCGCCGAGAAAAGACTCAAAGGCCATGGATGCCGCCCACCGCCTCAAGCTCCGCGTGCTCTGTGCTCTCTGTGGCAAATTTATTGCCTGATTTGTTCGAGCGAGATTTATACTGCGCGTCTAGCATTGGCTGGAGGCGTCCGTCGGAGCGACGGCGAGTTTTGTGAGCCTGACTTCGTTGCCGGTTTCGTTGTAGCAAACTTCCGACATAAACGTGCGCATGAGCATCACGCCGCGTCCTCCGGCTTTTTCGAAATTGGCCGGGGCGGTTGGGTCGGGCAGGTTGGTGGTGTCAAAACCGGGCCCTTGGTCGCGAATGGTGAAGGTGGCTTTTTCGCGAGTAATCGTGGCGTGTACGAAAATACGTCGATCGATGTAGGGCCGAGTGCTGAGGCGTTCGGCCACCAGTGCGTTATAGGCGTTGACGTCGGTGTCGCGTAGTTCGGAACTGATTTCCAAATTCCCGTGGTACAGCGCATTGGCCAACACTTCCTCCAGGGCAATCGCGACGCGCAGGCAGTCAGACTCCCCGCACACGCCAATCCGCGTGACCGCCTCCTGAAGCAGGTTGATGAGCTGCGGAAGAAGTTTGGGGTTATTGGAAAGTTCAAATTCGTATTCGGTGCGGGTCATTTCCTGAAAGAGCCGGTCGGCGCCGAATTGCCGCAGCGAGACATCAAGCACGCTCTGAATCGTGGAGTGCAACTCTTTGTTGAGCACGCGTTTGGGAACGTAGCTCGCGGCGCCTTTCTTGAGCGCCTGCACCGCGATTTCCTCGCTACCGACCGATGTCATCAAGATAACGGGAATGCCAGGATGCTCGGCCTTGACGCGGGCCACCAACTCCAACCCGTCGACATTCGGCATTCGCAGATCTGTCAAAACGAGGTCCGGCGCACACGCCGCGATTTGCTCCAGCGCTTCCTGGCCGTCGGACGCATATTCGATTTCGAGGTCGGGGTCGATGGCCAATAAACCGCCCGCCAAGCGTTGGTCTACCGCGGAATCGTCAACGATCAGTATCTTAGGCACGCTGAATTACTCCTTCCTTAATCGACTACGTCAAATTCGGTTTTGGCGGCCGTATTGCCGACGCCCTCACGGTATTTCACCAGGGTCACCTGATTGCCTTGTTCACTATATTTTACACGGTCCATGCAGGAACGCATCAGCACCAGCCCGCGTCCATTTGAGGGGGCCATGCTGGCGGAATCGACGACCGAAATATCGAACCCCGGCCCTTCGTCGCGAATGACGAATTTGGCTTCTTCGGGAACGATCGAAATCGCGACATGAATCCTGCGGTGGCAATAGGGCTCTTCGCGGCGGCGTTGGCCGTCCAAGGTGTCGGTCTGGCCTTGGGCTTGCTGTTCGCGAATGGTCTGCATCTGTTCGGCGGAGATTTCAAGGTTGCCGCGATACATTGCGTTTCGCAGCGCTTCCTGAAGCGCCGAGCCGACTTGAAATTGCTCCGCCATTTCGCACACGCCCATGCCCACGGCGATTTGCTGCGCCAATTCAACCAACGGCCCGATCAACTCAGGTTCGTTTTGCAGCACGAATTCCAATTCGGTTTTTTTCATGCAGCGGATGAGTTGATCGCGTCCTCGATCGGAGCGCAATAAATCGAGCGTTTGACTAGCCGTTTCACACAGCCGGTCGGCCAATTGTTTCTTGGAAACATAACTCGCGGCGCCCTGCTCCAAAGCCGTAACCGCCAACGACTCGCTGCCGTGGGCCGTCATTAGAATCACGGGAATATCAGGGTGATGCACGCCAATGGCGCGCACCAAGGCGAGCCCGTCGAGTTCGGGCATTTGCAAGTCGGTGAGTACGAGGTCGGGAGGATCGGCGGCGATCTGCTTCAGGGCTTCTTTCCCGTTGCAGGCGAAGGCGATGTGGGTGTCGGACATTCTCGCGAGTAAACCGGCGGCCAATTGCCGGTCGACCGCGGAGTCGTCGACGATCAGAATATTGGGCATGTTTTTCGCCTCAAGCGAAGGGGTTCAGTCGTGTTTGGTTTCATCGAGAAAAACGGTCAACTCCGGCTGCAATCGCGCCAACTCCGTTTTCATTTGCTCCAACGCCGATTCGTGTCCGGCAAATGACTCCTGGCGGCCCATGTTCTCCAAGCGGAACGCCGCGTTTTGCGCCGGAGTGGCGGCGAGGCAACGCACCGACCCTTTCAATGTATGCGCGGCCAAACACAGCAGCTTGCCGTCTTGCCGGGAAAGAGCGTCGTGAATCTGTTGCATCAAGGCGGGGCTTTCGGTGAAGAATATTTCGATCAACTCGGCCAGCAGTTCCCGATCTCCGTTGACTGTTTCCAGGGCGCCTTCGAGGCTCCACGCTTCTCCGTTCGCCGCCGCGCTGGCGCTCGCTGCTAAATCACCCGCTGCTAAATCACCCACCTCTGAAACACCCGCCTCTGAAACACCCGCCTCCGGCGATGCGGGGGAGTTTTCACCAGGCTTCGATTCGCCATTTCCCGCAGGGGAATCGCCCGCCCAAAGCCGGCCAAGAATATCGAACAGCTTGCTCGGTTGGATCGGTTTCGATACGTATTCGTCCATGCCGGCGTCGAGGCATCGTTCGCGGTCGCCCTTCATGGCGTGGGCGGTCATGGCCACGATTTTAAGATGCTGGCCCGTCTCTTGCTCCCACTGTCGGATGGCGGCGGTGGCTTGCAGGCCATCCATTTCCGGCATTTGCACATCCATCAACACGACATCGTAGGGGTGCGATTTAACCGCCTCCACGGCGAGCCGGCCGTTATTCGCAACGGTCATGCGATGCCCATGTTTTTCTAGGAGGCGAACCGCCAGTTTCTGATTCACGACACTGTCTTCGGCCAGCAAAATGTCGAGCGAGGGCAGTTCGAACTGCTTCTGGGCCGCTTGGCCCTGTTTTTCCCGCACCTCGCCGACGCCCAACACACGAACGATTTCATCGAACAAATCGGATTGCTTGATTGGCTTGAGCAAATAGCTGAGCGAACCGAGTTGCTCGCAGCGGGCGATATCGCCGGGGCGGTCGCCGGAAGTCAGCATCATGATGATCTTTTGTTCAGCGCCGGTATTTTCAGCGCCGGCGTTTTCATTCGCGGTATTTTCATTCGCGGCGTTTTCATTTTGCAAACGGTCGACGAGTTGGAAGCCATCGGCGCCGGGCATGTTGGCGTCGATCAGGATGATCTGGAACGGGTCGCCGCCCAACTTAGCGAGCATCACTTGGGCGAGGGCGAATTCAGCATCGGGCGCGGTGGCGGGCCGCATTTTCCAGTTCGAGAGCATTTCATCCAGAATGTCGCGACTGGTGGCGTTGTCGTCGACGACCAACACCCGCGTATTTTCGATCTGTGCTCGAACGTGGGCGTCTTCCTCGCGCACGGCGCCGGCGTCGGCTTGCTCGAACCAGGCGGTGAAATGGAATTGGCTGCCGCCGCCCAACTCGCTCTGGACCCAAATTCGGCCATCCATCAGTTCGACGATATTTCTGGTAATGGCCAGCCCCAGGCCGGTGCCGCCGAACCGCCGCGTGGTGGAGGCGTCGGCCTGCTCAAAAGCCTCGAAAATCGAGTCGCGTTTATCTTTCGGAATGCCGACCCCGGTGTCGGACACCATAAAAACGACTTCGCGCCGCCGGCCTTCGGCGCGGCCCGGCCGGACGCGCAACACGACTTCGCCTTGGTCGGTGAATTTTACCGCGTTGCCGACCAAATTCACAATGATTTGTCGCAGTCGCGCGCTATCGCCGACGACGCCATGCGGCGCATCAACATCAATTTGGCAGGCCAACTCCAAGCCCTTGATATGGGCGCGAATCGCGAGCGATTTGACAGCATCGCCGAGACTCTCTCGCAAGTCGAAGGCTTCCGTTTCGAGATCGAGTTTTCCCGCCTCGATTTTCGAGAAATCGAGGATGTCGTTGATAACCGTCAGCAGCGACTCCCCCGACTCCAGCAGCATGGTCAGGTATTCGCGTTGCTCGGCGGTGAGCGTGGTGTCGAGCACGAGTTCCGACATGCCCAAAATTCCGTTGAGCGGCGTGCGAATTTCATGGCTCATGTTGGCCAGGAATTCGCTCTTGGCGCGGTTCGAGGCTTCCGCGGCGAGCTTCGCCTTTTGCATGGCCTCTTCGGCGTGTTTCCGATCCGTCACATCCCAGAAAATCCCCTGGGTGCCCACGACATTTCCATGGGCGTCGTACAAAGGTGTTTTGAGCACTTGCACGGCCAACGTTCGGCCATCGAGCGTTTTGTGTTCTTCAATGGTCTCGAACGGCTGGCGTGTTTCGATGATGCATTTGTCGTCGTGGCGGTATTTATCGGCCAAGGCGGCGGGGAACAGGTCGTGATCGGTTTTGCCGACAATTTCGTCCATCGGCCAGCCGAGCAACTTACAAAAAGCCTGATTCACAAACTCGAACCGGCCCGCGATGTCTTTGCGAATCACGTTCAGCGGCAGGTTTTCGACCAGCGAGGAATACAATGCTTCCCGCTCGCGCAGCGCCAACGCGGCCTGCTTTTGCTCGGTTAGATCACGAGATAACACGGCCCGGTATTGCAACACGCCGGCGGCGTCGTGCTGGGCCAGAACGACCATGGAAATAGGAATGGTCGTTCCGTCGACCCGCTGTAGTGAAAACTCGCCGCTCCAGAGGCCGTCTCTTTCCGAGATAGGCAGCACCGTGTTTTCGAAATAGCTGTTGTCGGGTTGGAAATCTTCCAGGCTCATCGTCGAGATATTGGCGTCGTCGCTCAGCCCGGCCATGCGCCGCCCGGCTCGATTCATATATGTCAATTTTCCGTCGGGTCGGGAAATCGAGACAAAATCCGGCGTCGACTCCAAAATCTCGACCATCCGCTCCTTCGCGATCTCCGCCTCCCGACGTTCTATCATCTCGGACTGCAAGGCTTCACTGACGTTTTCCAGACGCTGCGACTGCTGCTTGCCGAAGGCCTCCAACGATCGATTCGCCTCCGCCAAGCGGAATTCAATGACTTTGCGTTGAAAACCCAAAACGGTTGTCGCCCAAATGGCGAACAACGCCAGCAAGCGGTTGGTGATCGAAATGTACATGGGCGTGTCGTCGGTGGCGGTCGAGATAAAGAACCCGACGATCGTCAATACCGTACACAAACAGGCCACCGCGAAGCTCACGCGGAATCGCTTGGCGCCCATCGCGATCAATACCGCCGCCACGTACGGCACGCCAATCGCCACACCCAGCGGCAGGAAGAAGTCGGCCGCGAAAATCAGGGAGATCAGCAGGAGCGTCAATCCCAGTAAAATGGGACCATTCTTCTTCATGCGCACTCACTTCTTGGTAGATAAGACTCAGGAAATAAATCGGAATGTCGGAAATATCATCAACTGGGAGTCTGCGGCGGAAGCACCCGACAAACTCCCCAGCCAGACGTGCATCTGCATGCTGACGCATGGACTCGCGCTAGTCAAGCAAGCGCCGCGAGGGCCTTTTCGCCGGAGTATGCCGCGTCGCAACCGTGGCGGTCGTCCCGTTGCACATTCCGGCGGCGGTCGTCAAAATACTGAGTGCAGATGCGCTCCACGCTCAAAGCGTTGCGCGAACTCCATCGGTTGAAGCCGCCCCACCGCTTCACGGCCCGCCGTGAAGCGGAGATGTTGTCGGCACTGTGCATACGCCTACCTCGCAACTCCCAAGGGAGAAAAACATGTCGCGACCTGTAACGTTGTTCACCGGCCAATGGGCCGACCTGCCACTGGTTGATATGGTCCGCAAGACGCAGGAATTCGGCTACGACGGTATCGAGCTGGCATGCTGGGGCGACCACTTTGAAGTCGATAAGGCGTTGGCCGACGATCAATACTGCGAGCAAAAACGCGAACTGCTGGACCAGTACAACCTGCAATGCCACGCCATTAGCGCTCACCTGGTTGGGCAGGCGGTTCTCGATAACATTGACGAGCGGCATCGTTTGATATTGCCTGACTACGTCTGGGGCGATGGCGACCCCGCCGGCGTGAATGAGCGCGCCATTGAAGAACTGAAGAATTCGGCCCGCGCCGCCCAAAAAATGGGCATCGGCATCGTGAACGGTTTCACGGGTTCGAGCATTTGGCATTTGCTCTATTCCTTCCCGCCCGTTTCTCCCGCCATGATCGACAAAGGTTTTGATCTGCTCGCCGAGCGGTTCAACCCGATTCTCGATGTGTTCGCGGAATGCGGCGTGAAGTTCGCCTTGGAAGTGCATCCGACCGAAATCGCCTTCGATATTTACACCGCGCAACGCGCGCTCGAAGCGCTCGACCATCGCGAGGAGTTCGGCTTCAACTTCGATCCCAGCCACCTGATCTGGCAGGGCATCGACCCGGTGGAGTTCATCCGCGCGTTTCCCGATCGTATCTACCACGTACACGTGAAAGACGCCATCGCCACGCTCGACGGTCGCTCGGGCATATTGGCCAGTCATCTGAACTTTGGCGACCCGCGCCGCGGCTGGGATTTTCGCAGCCCTGGGCGAGGCGGCGTCAACTTTGAAGAGATCATTCGGGCTTTGAATGTCGCGAACTACACCGGTCCTCTTTCGGTGG
>JAJRWU010000090.1 GCA_024276655.1 Planctomycetota bacterium | reverse complement strand
TATCGGAGGGCTTCAACGACCGGGTTACCCCGAGAACATCGCCTCCTCAGCTACATGATTAACGAACAATTATCATGCTCAACTCCTTTCATTTGAGTAGATCAGACAGGCTTCGCCTGGCGCACCAGAGAGCACAGAGATAAAGACGCCATAACAAATCTCTGTGCCCTCTGTGTCCTCTGTGTCCTCTGTGTCCTCTGTGGTAACATTTCCTTTCACTTGGATTTCTTCGTGGTGACCGAACCCTTGCCACCTCAAGAAAAACCTAAAGGATTCGCCTGAAGGCGAGGGTTTTAGACCCATCGCAAGGACAATAAACCAGTGAAGTACTGGAAATTAAGAACCTCTTCGGCTCGATCCTCCATTTCCCCGCCGTTATAAGCCGGCGGGAAGCACGACAAGTTTTCCGGTCGGGCCGTCGGCCGAACCCAGCAACGTGATGTAAATCTCGCCATTCGGCCCGACGGCCAGGGCCGTCGGTTTTTCCAGCGAAATAATTTTCACGGCTCGCACCGCCGGAACGCCGTTGGCCAACAGCGAATCAAGACGAAACAACCCGCCCTCTTCGGGATGCGTCCAGGCAAAATCGAGCGCGTAAAGCAAGCCTTTGGAACTGTAGGCCAACGCCGTGATATCCGCCAAACCGGTGTCAAGATTCAGCAGCAATTTGCCCGACTTCGCGTTGTAGAAGGTCAGCAGGGAATCGCGGGTTTCGCCGATTTCACCCATCTGGCCGATCACGAGTTCGCCGCGAGGACTGATCACGACCGCCGCCGGAGCGTCGACGCCAACGGCTTCCTTCGTGGCCAGAAAACGTGTCAGCGGACCGAAGCCATTGGTCTGGATTTCGGCCCTCACCACCCAGCCCTTGTTGTCGTCGCCGTTACTGGTGGCGTAAATCGCGGCCGGCGTGACGGCCACCGCATAAAAGTTGCCCTCGCCTTCGTTCTGTTCACCGCTACTCTTCGCATCGTTATTCACTTCGGCGGCGGGCAACGGCCCCAGGGCCTTGAGCATGGCGTCGGCCTTGATCGACTTACCTGCTTCGGGCAGCGAATAAATCCGCAACAATTCCTGGCCATCCGGCCTACCGCCGCCGCCCACCGCCAAAGTGTTTTGGTTGATGAACGCCAAGCCGAGCGGGCCGATTGCATACTTGGGGCCCTGGCCATAAATGTCGAGCGGGAAATCGGTGATCACGGCTTCCGCTTGGCCGTTTTTAATCCTCACGATGCGCCCGGCGCCGCTCTCGGCAAGGAATACGTCGCCGGTGTCTGGTTGAATCGCGACGCCACAGGGGTTTTTCAACCCTTCAATGACGACGGTCATTTGCTGGCCGGCAGGTTTTTCGTCGGCCCTGGCGCTGCCAGCCAGAACCGCGAGTAATACGAAGAACACGACAATCCTCATGGCTTTCCCCTCGACTCCCATCTCAAAGAGCTCGTATCTGTGTTTGGGCCTTTGGTAATCGGCGGTGAAAGGCATCTATCTACTGCTCACGGATGGGGATGTCGCATTTTTCATTAAACGCAAAATATCGCGATGGAACAAATGCAGGCGCGAACACAGGCGGCTTCCTCCATTGAAGAAAACCTTTGTGCAGTCTGTCGTTATGAAAACTTGACGGATTGCGTTGAACGAGCCAATGCCAATCGCGTGAGTTATACACCCGCAGCCTCTATCCACCACACCCGAAAAACCAGTCGCTGCGGGCGTCTAGCGGCGGCTTTCCGACAGCGCCCGTCAGGCGGCGTTGCGTTGCGCCGGCGAATTGAGCTGTTTGCCAATGGTCAACGGCCACGCGACGTGGAATTTATGGTAGCAGTGGTGGCACATCATCGGAATGAATCCTACGCGGCGCAGGAGGCGGTTCAAGTTTTTTTTGGAGGTGCGCCGGTAGGCCTTCGGGGCGCGGCAGGCAGGACATTCCATGGGTGCAACTCCAAATGCGGGAGAATATCGACAATTCCATATCGCTCCATCGGCCATTGCTCCCGCAATTATTGAGAAAAATCGGATTTATCGTCAAAAAAACATGAGGCCGCGGAAATTCCTTACCGTGCGGAGCACACCTACCGAACATTAAAAGCCCGGCATTTTCAAAATGCCGGGCTTTTCCGAGCTACCGAAAGTGTGGAACCATTAAATCCTGAATGGACGTTTGAGAAGCCCGGCTTTTGGAAAAAGCCGAGTCTCTGAACCGGGAAGTGATTTTCCCACGCTTTCTTACCATCCGCCTCACTTGTGCGTTTCGGAGCAACAGCAAGACGACTGCGTAGGCGTAGGCGATAATCCTTCGCAAACCCAGCGGTGCGCTTTATCGGATTCGCTTTGGTCGAAGTAGCGAATTTCGGCCGACGTGAACGGTCGGCAGAAGGTCGCCATCCATTTTTCCCAGGTGCGTTCGCCAACCATCGCCAAACGCTCGATATCCTTGAAATGTTTCAGGTCGAATTTGAGATCCTCCCAGAGCGCGGCCATGCTCCAACCGTGAAAATCTCGCATATCGAACAACACTCGGACGCGGCCGTGCTTGTTGATTATCTGCTCGATGCGAGGCACGAACTGATGATAATCTTCGAGCGTCAGTTTCCCGCTGGTTTGAATGGTTAACACCTTTCCATCGTAGTCTTGCAGTAATTCGACAGCCATTTCACACCTTCCTTTCTCCTAACAATAAAACTAGTTTTCGCTGCTCGCGTTTTCCGCCGTATGCTCTGGCGGCAAGTTCCCCACGAGCGTTTGCCGTTGTTCCTTGGTAAGCACTCCCGCCGCCTGGCCGACCGCCCGGATGTATGCGATGCGCTTATCGCCGTTGAGTTTTTCGATTTCGCGAATCTTTGCCTCCACTTGAGCTGCCTGGGGGCGGTCGGAACTGGTTAACACCCAGAGTTCCTGCTCGGCTTGCTCGATCCAGCGGTCGGACGTCGCCTGCCCAAGCAAGACTTTTTCCTTGATTTGGTTCAGCTTAATTTGTTGCTCCTGGGTCAGGGTGATGTGCTCGGCGTGGTCCAGGAAGAAGCTGTCGGCGCCGATGTGATAAATGTGTGAAGCGCCGGCGAATCCTGGCAGCGCGGAGGGCATTTTCATTTTCCCCATGCCTTTCATCCGTCCCATCATCGCCATGCCCGCCATTTTTTTCCCGCCCATCTTTTGGCCGCCCGCCATCGCCGCCATGCCGGCTTTCTTCCCCATGCCGGTCTTATTCCCCATTCCCGCCATGCCCATGGAGGCCATGCTTTTTTTATCGCCCTTCATGCCCTTTCCGGCCATGGACGCCATTCCCATGCCAGGCTTCATCATGCCCGATTTCATCATGCCGGCTTGGTTTTTCTTCAGCGCTTTTTCGAGCTTCGCCACCTTGGTTTGAAGTTCGCGAAGTTGAACGGCGAGCGAAGGCTTACCATTGGTCGACTCGCCGGCGGCGCGCTTTCCCAAGGGGCTGGAGCCTTTGGAGGCGTCTTGCGCCAAGCCGGTATTTTGTAGAGAAACAGCCAGAGTGAGAACGGAAGCCAAGAAGAATAGGCCGCATCGGAAGCTATTTGCTTGAGCAAGGCGATTTGTTCGAGAGGCGGGGGGCATCGTGTTTGTCCTTTTTAGGTGCTGCGTTGCGCATTAAACATCGGCTCACTATAAACTTTTGATGCGAAGGGCGGGTCGATTCTTCACGCACGACCTAGAATTCAAGCCACAAAAAAAGGGTTCGACAGACTGCGGGAAGTCCATCGAACCCTCTAGCCGCGAAAAGCCGGCAGACCGGTGAGCGGTCTTCTTGTTCGCCATACTCCGGCGACGCTCGCCTAAGATTCACGGTGCGTCCTTCTGAGTACTGCGACATCCTTGAATCGATTCGAGACCAGTGGCTGTGATTGATAACCGCGATTTGCGGTCGTGCTCGGTAGCTGCGGAAGGCCACTGGTCTCGCTGGGTCGAATCTTTTGTCTGTTTGTGCTTGCTGGAGTTACAACAAAGCAAGCGTTGCGCCAAAGAACGACAAAGAGTCTTCAAACTTGAGAAAAACTTGGCGTTTTTCCGAAAAAAGCCTGGCGGGTGCGGCGAGTTTTTTGGGAACGCTCTTTTTGACGCCCAGTCCGCATGACGCGGCCTTGTAAAAATTGCAAAGAGGAATTGTTTCTTTGGCTGTTTTGACATAAATCGTACTCCCCGACGAATAGCAGTCCAGCCGCCAAGCCCGCTCCGGTTCCGATCCCACCAGTTGTATGGGTTGGCTCCCGCCGCATGGGTGGATCGGCCGTTTTCCATTTTGTATTGCTGTGTAAAGCAGATAAGATGAGGGAAGTGAATCGGTCGGTTGCCGGTTACCGCGTTTTGGCGGGAGGCTGCATTATTTTTAGTCGCGACACCAATCTCAACCGGAAACAGTCGTTTACAGCGGCCGATTCGCCAACCGAGTGCTTGTCTTCTCTCATCTCTTTACTCATGGCGCGAACCCTGGTCTGAGGTTTGCCTGTAGCTGCATTGTGAATGCACATCCCACGCTTGCAGTTTTGCGCGTTTCAGTCTTGTCGCTGTTGTTGTTCTCTTGCGCGCTTGTGAAGACGCGAACAGCGCAGGGGCAGGAAGAGCCGCCAGCTCAGGCAGAGGCGTCGACTCCGGAAACGGGGCCCGCGCAGGCGAAGGGAATCGTGGAGGTCAAGCCGGAAACGTTTTATCTGAAAGACGAAAACGGCAACCTGATCCCTTCCCCCAACATGACGTTCGAGGAGTTTGAGGCGCTCTACCAACTTCGCGAAGGCCTTGCCGGTCGGAAGACGCCTCCGGAATATCACCTCGAGATGTTTTCATTGCGAGGTTCGGTTGCGGAAGATCGTGTGTTCCTGGAAGTTGCTTCACGTATTGAGTTGCGAACCGACCATTGGGTGCGCATCCCCTTGCGGTTGCCAGGCGTTTTTCTTACCGCGGCGGCAAAATTTGAAGGCGCCGAAGAAGCGTTTGTTGAGCGGCGTGAAGACGGCTACGCCTGCTGGGTGCGGGGAAAAAAAGGAGTGCAAGTTCATGTGGCGTTGACGGGGTTCGCGGTTTTGGGCGCCAATGGCCCTGAGGCGACATGGAGTTTCTCCGCGCCGCGCGCCACCACTTCCTCGCTCACACTGAAAATTACGGCGGCAAATATCGAGGCCCGCATCAGCGGCGCGGGCAGCTTGCGCCAGGAGGCGGTCTCGGCGGGAGAAACACGACTAACCGTCGTGGGGCTAGGCGGCGCTTCCCAGCTCGCATGGCGCATTCCGACCATGGGCGACAAATCGCCGCAGGCCGTTTTGGAGGCCAGCGGACTGATTCTCATTCACGCCCAAGACGACCAACGACTGCACGGCAGAGCGGAGCTGACGGTCAATGCGTTTGGCGGTCCGCTCGAAACATTCGATGTGCGTCTGCCTCCGGGCATGGTGTTGGTTTCGGGCAACGGCGGCAACTATTCGGTGGAAGTGGTCGATACCATTGCGACGGGTAATAAAAAGGGCCGAAAGGAAGACGCCGGCGTGCAAACGGTGCGTGTTCGGCTGGAGCAACCGTCCGACGAATCGATCAGCGTGGTGCTGGAAACAGAGTCGACAAGATCGTCGGAGGAGAATCAAGACTTTGAAGTCGGCGGCTTTTCGGTGGTGGGGGCCGTTCGGGAATGGGGCTATTTGGCGTTGTCGGCGGCCGACGATTGGACGGTCAACTGGCGGGAAAAAGAACACATTCGCCGGTCGGACGAACTGCCGGAATCGCTGCGAGGCGAAAACGTGGTGGCGAGTTTTGAATATGTCCGCCAGCCCTGTTCCTTGCTGGTGCGCGTCGAACAAAAGAAATCGCGAGTTGCGGTGGAGCCGCTCTATTTGATTTATGTGCATCACGACGAACTCATTCTGGAAGCCCGCCTGCTCTACTCGATTCGCGGAGCGCGGGCGAATTTTGTCGACATTGAACTCTCCGATTGGGAATTGGTTTCGGTCGGTCCGCCGGGGTTGGTCAATCAGGACGCCGTGAATTACGAGCAGACTTCTCCACTTTTGGTGCCGTTGGCGCAAGCCAAGACCGGTGAATTTGAAGTCGTGATCCGCGCCAAGCGAACTTTGGAGGCGGGCGCGGCGTCGTTTGTGGCGTCGTTGCCCAGCGTCACGGCGAACACTCCCCAGACTTCGCGTTTGGTGATCTTGCCCGACGACGATATCGTGCTCTCGCCGCTGCCGGAAACGCTGCAAACACTGGCGCCCGAGGCGAGTTTCCCCATGCTTTCGGAGGAGAGTCGGCGCCGCCCGCTGTATTACCGTGTTCGGCGAGGTGTTTCCTCCCCGGAGTTTCGTTGTTCATTTACCACGCGCGATGTCGCGATCACGGTGGAGTCGGCCAATACGGTTCGCATCGGCTCCGTGCGAACCAGCTTGCAACAGTCGCTTCACTACAAAATTGCCTACCAGTGGATCGACCGTCTTGAGCTCGACGCCCCGCTGGCCATGCTGGAAGCAAACGACTTGAAAATCACGGCCGACGGCGAAGCAGCGCCGTTTGATCGGGTTGACAACAAAACAACGCCGGCGGCAAAAGATCGAGCCGCGATACAAATCAGACTGCCCAGCCGCCGTAAGGGAGATTTGGCGTTACAGTTGCGATGGTCTCGCCGGACGCCTCTCCTCGACGAAGGCCGACGAATGTCGCTGCAAATTCCGTTGGCGGTTCCCACCGACGCCAACGTTTCGCAGACAAATCCGGCGAGTGCGGAAATCGTGGTGGATGCTCGCCTGAAAATTGAAAACAAGAGCAACGAGTGGCGCACATTACCGCCGCTGGGAGAAAGTCTGCAACCGCAAAGCCTGGTGTTGTCGCACGACGGTTTCGCCCGCGCCATTTCACTAGAGGCCATGCCGATTTCTCCCCGGGAACAGCAAAAAACAACCGTGGTCGACAAAGTTTGGGTGCGCAGCGCGTGGCTCCGCCATTCTAGGACCGATCAGGCGATCATGCAGGCTCGAACCACGGCCGATGCCTTGCGTGTTCGCTTGCCGCGAGGGGCTCGTTTGCAAGCCGTGCAAGTCGCGTTTGATGGCGAACGAGCCAAAGAGAGCGATATTTCGCTGTCCACCAACGAACACGGGGTGAATGTGTTGGTCGTTGCAGCGCCCAGAGATGCGGCCAAAGATACAGCCGAGCATCGGGTGTTGCTCAGCATCAGTTACGAACGCCCGTTGGCGGAACGCAAGCTGAGGCGCGAGCGTTTCGAAATGCCGCTGGTTCTCGGCGCCGGCGCCGTGGATCGCATGTATTGGCAAATTGCGCTGCCGCGCGGCGAACAACTGTTTCTTTGGCCCGCCGACTTGACGCCGGAATTCGCCTGGGTTTGGAGCGGCTATCTGTTCGAACGACGGCCCACCCTGACCGACGCTGATCTCAAACGTTGGATCGGCCTCGAAGCTCAAGATTCTCCCACCCCGCACGCGAACATTTATCTTTTCGGCGCTTTCTCCAACGTTGCGCCGGGAACACTGGTGGTGCTTCATTTGCGAGATTTGTTGATCGCTTGCTCCAGCGTGGTGCTCGTGTTCGGGTTGGCGCTGATCTATTTCCCGGTTCTCAGCGGAGCGCGTTTTTTCGCCGCCGCTGTTTTCGTGCTGGCCGTGTCGGTGGTTGGCTTATCGGCGTGGGCGCCAGACGCCGCCATGCTCCTGGCGCAGTCGTCGGTGGTCGGGGCCTTGGGAGTCGGCGTGGCGAGGATGTTGTCCAAGTGGTCGGAGAACCGGGTTCGTCGCGTCGGACGCCCGGTGCTTTCGCAAACGTCGGCAGCCGATTCCACACGCACGCGAGTTCTCACCGCGGCGCCCTATACCAACAAGTCGACCATCAATTCGCCCGCATCGGCCCCTGAGGCGTAGGTCTATGTCGTTTGCCTTTTCCTTCAGACCGATAAGCATTGCGCTGCTGGCGGCGTGGGGGTGCGGCGTCGTTTCCGCGCAACAGCCCTCGCAACGCGACGTAGCGGCGGCGCGGGCGGAGCAGGGCGCGACGGCGGCGAGCGCCCCACTCCAGTTTCGGCGTTTGTATGTGCCGCAAAAGAATGTCGCCGAACGGTTCGGCGAATACATGCCGATGAAACGCGAGCGGTTCGAGAAACTTCTGGAATCGTTATCGCGCCGCAAGGAATTGAAGAACGAGAGCCTCTCGCCACGCTTGCAAGTCGCGGAATACTCGGCCCGTTTGGACGACACACAATTGGTGGATGGCGCCGCGCGTTGGTCAATCACTTATGAACACGACGCTCCCGCTCGGCTTCGCCTCTGGCCGCTGCGCTTGGCGGTGGAGCAGGTTGCCTGGTCGGACCAGGAAAGTCCTGCGGCGTTGGCCGGCAACACGCAAAGCGGCGGTTTTGTTGTTGATGTCGCGAGGTCCGGCGACCTCCTCTGCGATTGGAGCTTGCAGGGGGAAATCGGCCAGCGCGGCGAGATCGAATTTGATATCAGGGTTCCGGCATGCCCCATCTCTAGAATGACGCTCCTGCTTCCGCACGGCGCGGTTCCCACCGCCGACGACGCCTGGATAGAGCCGCTAGCGAACGACGATACCGCAGACGACGATACCGCAGACGACGATACAACAAACGCCGGGAAACACTCGCTGAAAAAGTGGTTGATCGTGTTTGGCGGTCGTTCGCGGATTACCTTGCGTATTACTTCAAAAAACACGCTGGGCGAAATGCGAAAACCACTTTGGCGCCAGCGAGATTCCTACCGTTTCGACCAACGAGGATTGGAGTTGACGTCGGACATTGAAATCGATCTCGCCGAGGCGCTCGGCAATCGTTTGGAATTTGAACTCGACGAGTCGCTTCAAGTTGCGGAGGTTTCGCTGGAGGCCCGAAAAGTAGCTTGGCGAGTCGCCTCGGACGTTGCAGGACGACAACGAATTACCCTTGATCTCGACGAGGAACTCAAGGGGGCGAGCCGCACGGTTCGCATTCGCGCCTTGGCGCCCCTACGTTTTGACGCCGCCTGGGAGTTGCCCTCGATTCGGCTGAAAGGCGGAGCCTGGAGTGAAGGCTCCGCGACCTTACTCATTCCGCGTGGCTTGGCTCTGGCCGATTTGCAGTTGCGCGAGTGCCGACAATCGCAGGTGCGGCCCTTGCCGGCTATTGCGGGCGGCGATATTTTCGAAATTCGCCGCCTCAACGACGACTCCGCCATCGCGGTGCGGTTAACTCCGCTGCCGAGCCGCCTGACGATGCAATCGGGCGTCACGCTCGAGATCGACGCCGCCTCGATGTCCGCCGCGTTTGTGGCCGAGGTGGCGACCCAACAAGGCGAAACGTTCGAATTATTGGCCGATGCGCCCCGACGTTGGGAAATCGATTCGCTCGATGTTTTCGCCGAAGACGCACAAGGTCTGGCCGATATCCTCCACTCGTGGGAAATAACGACCGGCCGGCAACGCACCCAGGTTCTCAAGATCCGTCTGAACAAGTCGCTGAACCCTGGAAACCCGATTCAACTAATGGTTCAGGCGCATCGACGCAGAACGGAATCGCGCCGGGTTATTTCCGCGGACGACGTCTTTCGTTTGTCGATCCATGAAGCGCACAGCACGCTGAACCTAGTTGCCGTGGAAGCCAAGCCGCCCTTGCTTGTGCGGCTGGATGGCGGAGCCGATACGCAACGCCTCGACCCCGACGCCCTGCCAGATTCCTATGCCGACCTCATCTCACCGGTGAGCGGAAAACTCCTCTTTCGCTACGGACCCCACGCCGGGCGATATCGCCTCACGACCATCAAGCGCGAGCCTCGCTTCACCACTGAAATCCGCATGGAAACATTGTTGCGAGATGGCCGGCTGACCGAATCGTATGAGATACAATGTTCTCCGGAAACGCCCATGAGTCGTCTGCTGGTTGACTTCACCCGAGCGCGTTCGGCGCCGCTGCGTTGGTCGCTCGACAGCGAGCCGGAGGCGCTGCTTTCATCGCGTTTGCTGACAACGGCGGCGCCGGGAATATCTCGCGAAACATGGGAGCTGACATTTCGCAGCCCTCGGTCAGACCGCTTTCGCGTGCGCGCCGTGCGAGATATTTCCGCCAGCGATGCGGTCGATTTGTCGCTGGCTTCGCTGCCGGAGTCGTTAAGCCAGACGGGAGCCTTGGCGGTTGTCGCCGCCGTATCAGAACATTGGCGGTTGGAATCGGTCGGCTTGGCCCCCATTCCAGTTTCCACCGTGGGTGACGAAAATCTGGCGCTGGTGCGTTCGGAATTTCGCTACCGCCCTTCGCAGCAGGCCGGTTTGCATGCGCGGCGCACGGAAACACAACAGCCCTCGGCGTGGATCTGGCGGGCGAACATGACCTCGAAACTCACGCCTTCAGGCGCGGCCAACCATGTGCTCGAATTGCATGTGGAGAATTCCGGCGATGACGCAATTTCGATTGAGCTGCCGGTGGAAGTTCGCTTCCTTTCGGCCCAGATTGACGGTAAAACGATTTCGGTGGCATTGCCGCATACGTCGCCGCCACGGCTGCGTTTGCCGTTAGATCGAGAAACACGGTTTTCACAAATTCGCTTGAGTTTCGCCACGCGCACGCCGCCCTGGCGCACGGAAACTCAAATTGGCATGCCGCAAGTTGTGTTCGACGCTCCCGTGCTCGCTCGTCGTTGGTCGGTTTGGCTGCCGCCTAGTCATCAAGGATATGTGATATCGGAAACGCCCAAGGGAAGTCCTGCATCTTGGTTGCGGCGTTTGCTGGGACCGTTTTTGAAACCCTCGGTTCAGCCGCGTGTGGAAATCGAGCACCCTAAAAAACCGTTAGTGCTGCTGGGCCATTCAACGCGCGGCCCCGCGGGTGAGGCGCCGCCCTGGCGCGATCGCGCCGGAGCGTCGACAGCCAACTCGGGAGAAACCGGTTGGCAGATTCTGGAAATACCGTTACGCCGTGGACAACAACCGGGGCTGCAAGTTTTTAACACCACTCAAATCTCGCTCATCGCCTGCGGCTGCTTCCTGCTGTTTTCACTCTTCTTTTACGCATTACTTGCTTGGCGCCTTGATTTTCTGGCGCCGTTGGCGGGGCTCACCGCCATCGCCGCGATTCTAACGCCGCCAGGATACGCGCCGTTGGCGACGGCCAGTTTTCTGGCCGTGATCGCGTCGGGAGCGGCCTGCGTTTTGCGCACGAAATCGGGCGCCGCCCCAGGCCAAACTCAGCTTGAAGTTCGGCGGGGCGGCGGAGGCTCCACCACCATGACCCACGTCGGACTCAGCGTCGTGCTGCTGGCCGCGTTGACACATGGATTCCTCTACGCCGAAGGCGCCATCAGCCGAGCTTCCGCACAAGACGCCGCCGCACAAGACGCCCAGCAACCGCCTAGGAACGGGCCTCCGAACCAAGCCGCCCGCGAGATCTTCCCGGTCGTCTTTCCTGTCGATGAAGAAGGAGAGCAGGCCGGCGATTACGTTCGCCTGCCGCGAACGTTCTACGACCGAATTCATCGGGCGGCCGCCGCCGTTACCTTCAAAACGAGTGAATCGGTGATTGCCGCCGCCCAATACACGCTCGGTTTTCACGCCGCCGGAAATACATTGGAGGTGGCCGGGCTGGCTGCGTCGTTCAACATACGTGCTGTCGAATTGAGCGGCGATTTTTCCTTGCCGCTGCGGCGCGACGACCTCGACCTGCTTGCCGATTCGGTGCGCATCGACGGAATATCCACTTCGTTCGAGTGGAGCGCCGACGAACACGCGCTGCTCGTTCATGGCGTGGCGCCGGGCGATCATACGCTGGAATTCGAGTTCCTGCCCAGAGTGGTGGCGAATGAACGCCGATCGGGGTTTGAGGTTCGCATCCCCCGGGTATCGCAAGCCACGCTCCAAATGACGTACCCCACTGGCCGCTCGGCGCCAACGTGCCTCTCGGCGTTGGGGGCGGAAGTATTTCGACCGGAAGAAGGCCAGACCTCGGTGCCATTGGGGCCCACCGATCAACTGCGAATCGAATGGGGCGACGCAACACCCGCCGACAATCCTACGCGGGGCGTCTCGGTGGAGGCATTGTTATGGCTGCGGGTGAAACCGGGATCGGTCGTGTTGGACGGACAGTTTCGCTTTTCCAGTGCGGAATCTCTGCTCTCGGAAATCGCATTGTACGCCGATCCTCGCCTGAAACGACTGCGAATCGAGGCGGCGCCGGCGGCGACCCTGAAAGAAACGAACGAGGTCGGTGAAAACACGTTCGCCCTTTCCTTCACGCCCGGGGAAAAGAGCAAGCAAGCTCTGGTGCAGGCTTCTTTTCTGCTCGCTCGCAGCGAGGGAGTTGGGGTTTTGCGAACGCCTCGCGTGGGCGGAGTTGCTGAACAAGTAACGCGGCGTTGGTTGGCCGTGAGCGTCGACCCCTTGCTGGAATACGAGTTCGACGCAATGGCGGAGTTGGAGCGCGTGGTCGCGTCGGATTTCACCGACCGTTGGAATGAAGCCGACGCCGCGCCCGATTTTGTCGTCAGCCTAGACGCCAACGATCAACAAGATTGGGGGTTGCGTATTCAGCCCAGGGCGGTATCGGCCAGGGCTTCGCAAACACTGACGGTCAGCTATGGCGCCCTCCAAGACGAACTCCAGCAGCATACGAAACTCTTGCTCCGGGTGAGTGTCTCGCCGAGCGGCGGCGGTTTTTTTCAACATCGCGTGAAACTGCCTCAGGACGTGAAGGTGCGCAGTGTTTCGGTACTCGAGAACGGGCAAGAGCAGTTGCTGCATTGGAGCCAAAACGCCGGCGAGTTGGCAATATTCCTGGCCTCCAAACTCGACCAGCCGCACCAAATCATTGTGCAGGCGGAACAGCCGAGCAGCCGCATCGGGAAAACCGCGTTGCCGCGTTTTGAAATGGAGGCGTGCGATGTGGAATCGGAACAAATACGCATTTACCGGCGGCCTGGGGTGAATGTGGAGTTGCTCGAAGCACCGGGCTACGCAGCGGTCGAACAAGACGAACTCCAATCGTTTCTCGCTGGCAGCGGGCGTTTGGCCGCCAGTCTGATGAGGGCGGGCGCCGCGCCCCGCGACGCCACACCGAAGCAAGCTCCCATTCTGTTGCGAGTCTCGTTAAATCGACCGAGGGTTCGCAGCTGGCTGCTCACCGGAATGAGGCGTCGTGAAGACGGCTGGGAGGCCGCACTCGATGGACGCGTCGAAGTGGTGGGCCGTGGGGTGATCGACGAAGTCAGGCTCGAAACACCAGACGATTGGCCCGAGCAAATCGAAATCCAACCGGCAATGCCCTACGAAGTCGTAAAAATTCCAGGTCGGAACCGGCGCGAACTGGTGCTGAGGCCCAAACAGGCCATCGACGATGAATTTACTTTTTCCATTACCTCGAAACTGACCGTATCGCCGGGAGAAGGCATTCGTTCGCCCGACGTTCAATTTCTCAACGTTCAAGAACCCGAGCGGTATTTGGCGGCGCCGTTGCAAGTGCAGCAACAGCTTGTTTCCTGGCGTGTGCGGGGTTTGAGGCCGGCGCCCTTGCCCGACATATTCCCAGGACGCTACGCCGATCGCGACGAATGGAAAACCTACCAGGTTGTCGCGCCCGGCTTTAGCGCCATGCTGGAGCGTGTGGAGCAATTCGTGGGAGACCCGCTGGTCAGGCTCGCCGACGCAAAAATCGTCTGGGACGCCAACGCTTCTTACCACGGCGTCGTGGGGTTCGATTTGGAGCCCTCAGGACTGGCCAACTGCGAGGTAGTCGCTCCGGCGGGTGTTCGCCTGGTCAGTGTGCGCATTGGCGGCGCCGCCGCGGTGGTTGATTCTCATATACCGAATCGGTGGAGGGTTCATTTGCAGTCCACGATTTTACCGCAACACCTGGAGGTGGTGTTTCAAGGAACCGCCCAGGCGCCGACCTCGCGCGGAGCGCCTTGGCGGATTACCGCGCCGGAGTTGGCCGCGATTCCGGTCGAGCGCTCCTTGGGGACCCTCATCGCCCGCTCGACTCTGGCCGACAGAATAGCCACCGATTCGGCCGTCGCCGACCCAACCCGCCAGAACGTTTTTCGCCTGCGCGCGTTGGCTTTCCTGCTCGACCTGCCAACCGACGTCGCGGCGAATCTGACCGAGAGTGAGTTGGAAAGTTGGGGCGAGGGGTTCTTGTATCGTTTGGAGAATTGCCAGGCTGCCTTGGTCCGGCAAGCGGCGGCGAAAAATGCGGAAGTCGATCCTCAAGAATTGGCGACGCTGCTCGAGGGGATCGCCAAAAACACCAATCGGATTGGGTTGTTGGCCTCTCCGTTCGTGCAGCGGGAACACCCTTGGCGCGGCTTGACCACCAGCGCCGCCGATGGCGTGGTGGTTCGTCGGACGGTGCATCGGGGCGGCGAGAATGTTGTGCTGGTGCGACTGAAAGAATCAAATTCCGTCGACACGCCAAGCGTGTTTTGGCGTTGGCGATTGCCTGGGCTGCGGCGATCCTCCATCTGTGGTGGCTGCGTTGCAAGGCGACGGGCGCCAGTGCGGCGCATTTTCTGGTCACGTGGGCGCCCGCCTTCGGCGTGCTCTGGGGAATCGCCTGGTATCTTTGGCTGACGCCCGCTTGGGTTGGAGTGTTGTTCGCGGCGGTCGCGGTGTGGGGGTCTTGGAGGCAGGGGAATTGGAAGTCATCGCGAAGCCTCGCCGCCGCCAACCAATGGGACTACTCCCTGACCGCCACCACTAGCACCGCGACCACCCGCCGCCGCGCCTGACGACTTGCTCAAATCTATTTCCCGAACTAAAAGCCCGGCATTTTGAAAATGCCGGGCTTTTCCGCGATGCAACGGAGTTCCGCAGATGACCGATCATTCTGAATGGCCGAACGCTCCCTCTTCAGCGCCGCCGCTGCGCCGCGGGGCGGTTGCCGTGGTGCGGCGAGACGAGCGTTTGTTGGTGATTCGCCGCTCGCTCACCGTGGAAGCGCCTGGAGCGTATTGTTTTCCCGGCGGAGGCATCGAGCCAGGGGAATGCGAGCAGGAGACAATCTCTCGCGAAATGATGGAGGAATTGGGCGTCGTCGCCCGGCCGGTTCGGCGGCTGTGGCGCAGCCGAACCGCATGGCGGGTCGAACTGGCCTGGTGGCTGGCCGAAATCGACCACAGCGCCGAAATTCGGCCCTGTCCTGAAGAGGTGGCGTCGTTCCAATGGTTTACGCTGGAGGAACTACGCGTGCTGCCGGGCTTGCTGGAGAGTAACCATCAATTCCTGGCGGCATTGTCGGACGGCAAATTTTCGTTATCTGAGGAATAGCGTTGGTTGAAGGCGGCGGGGTCGAAGGGATCCGACTTCGGCGACGGGGCCGTATGCAATGCCGCAGACGCCGCGTCGTTTCTTGGCGGCGGAGAACCGCCATGGCGTTTGTTCTGCAGGAGCGACAAATCGGGGCGCTGGATCGTGTGCGGACGCCGCGATTGCGGCCCCTGGGCGACCATCCAGACCCAGACTTTCAGCCTCGCGATTTGCGCCTGATTTTGGCTTGTTAGAATGGGGTCGGTCCCGCCGTGAGCGACGACCGGCTGCGTGAGAAGAAGGCTTTTTTTGGGATTCCCCCGATCAATCATTTTGATCGCCGCGTACATGTTTCTCTGCGTCGTGCGACGGGTAATGTCGCGGCCCTTGAACGGACGAAACAAACGACATTCGTTCTCCGCCGACATGCCATGGCAACCGTGGCAGCGGTTCAACAACAGCGGCTGCACATGGGTGCGAAACTCCTTCACGGTGGCCAGATCGAGCTGGCTTACGCTTTCCTCAATATCTTGCATGCTGACGAAGTTCGACTTCTCGGTCGATGCCGTAGGCAGCACCACCGGCGGACTTACCGCCAATGTCAGCCGACGCTCCAGGCGAGCAATGCGTTTGTTTTTAGGATCGATCTCCATGGCGGCCATTAATTCAGACGCCGCCCGGGAATAGAGGGATTGCCGCAGGCACCATTCGGCCAGATCGAGATGTTGCCTCGCGCTTTTCGGCGATATTTTGCGGCTTTTGAAAAGATAAGCTTCCCCGACATCTCGGCAGACAAACTCAATATCGTTTTGTTTGAGCGAGATTTCTCCGCCGGCGGCAAGTCGAATCAGGTAGCGGTCTCCTTGGTAGGTCGCCTCTCCGAGCAGAGTGCGGCCATTGCGCAACACGACCAGCGACGCCTTCCCTGGCGCCATTTCTTCTTGTGCGAATCCTGGGGTTGCGAACCAGCAGGCGAAGAACAATACCGAGATTGTGAGTTTGGTGGACATGGTGGCCAGACGCTATACAGGTTTTATTGCGATGTCAATATCAGTCGGTTCATTGCGGTTGTTGCCGCTGGCGGGCGTGTTGCGGCCTAGTCGCCAGGTCATTTGTTGCCGGCGCAGATCGTGTTCGTATTTTTCCAGTTCTCGCTCCCGGACGATAATGCGAGCCGCCTCTTGCTCGATTTCCTCGCGGCGGCGAACCACCCAATGTTGTGCATCGTTGCGTTGTTTTTGCAATGCGCTTTGGCGGGCGACGATTTTTTGCCCCAACGCCTGTAGTTCTTGGTAGCGTTCGGCGAGCGATTCGTTGGCTAGGCGGTATTCGTCAGACACTCGATTTCTGATCGCGGCCAGCGTCTGCGTGACCTGCTCCGGCTTGGCGTGTTGGTTGATCCTGGCCCAGATTTCCTCGGTCGCGAGTCGCATTTCGAGCGCATTTCGATGGGTCTGCATGACCTCGTTTCGCAGCCGTTCGAGTCTTTCCCGGTTGCGAGTCATTTCCTCCTGCTTCTGGCGTAAGATTTCGGTTTGGCGGTGCTGGCGTTCGTTGGCCGATTTGCGTTGGGCGTCGCACATCTCGCGGTGTTGGTCTTGTAGACGTTGCAATGTTTCACGTTCTTCGGCCAGCACCGCGACATCCGACTCAAACTGCCTGGCGCGCTGCGCCGCCTCCTGTTGGTCGGCGTCGAACCTCTGCTCCCTCTCTTGCAGCGCGTCTCTCCGCTGTTCGATATCTTGGCTGAGCTGTTTCAGCCGAAGCGACTCGTTTTCTCGCTCCAAGGCCCATTGCTGTTGGGCTGTCAGATGCTCCCGTTCGTTGGTTTGACGCTCGGCTTCCAGACGGGCTTGCGCGGTGCGCAGGGCGCTGGCTTGGCTCTCCAAGGCGCGATGTCGTTGCCGGGCGATTTCCCGCCGCTCTTTCTGGCGTTTCTTGCTGCGCGCCAAAAGTTCACCCGACAGCCTGACCTCGTCTTCCCACGCTAAACGCGCCGCGGCGAACGCCCGCTGGTCTTGCTCTGCTTCGGCTGTCTGCTTTTTGAGCGTCTCTTCCTGCTGCCGCAACTCATGGACTCGCTCCGCCGCCCACACGCGCGTCGCCCGCACTTCAGCTTCGGCTTCCGCCATGGTGGCGTTCATGCGGGCTTCTCGTCGCTCCAACTCTCGCTGTTTGTGTTGCAGACGCTCCGCTAATTCTTCCGCTTGAGCCCGCCACTGGATTTCAATCTGCCGCTCGTTTTGGCTGGCGCCTAGCGCCGACGCCTGGTCGGCGGCGGCCAAGCGTTCGTTTTCGACCACCTCAGGTTGGCCATGCGCTCCATCGACGCGCATTCTCTCGGAACGCGCTTCGGAGGATGCGACGGCTGACGAAGTCGGTTTTCGCGTGGTGTTGGTCGACACGGGCCTAAACTCTTCAGGAGAACCGGTATGATCGGCAAGACTTACCTAGATTCGTGGATCGGCATATTCGTCACAGCAGTTGAAGGTAATGCGGGAATCGAACAATATGTGTACTTCCGGTCTGAGATTCGCTTGCCAATCTTGCCGAAGGCCCTGCGGCATGCGAGAATCCGGGGTGTTGTGCTAGCAGAGCTGGCGGATATTGTCGTTGTGGAGCGAATAGATGCGAATCGAACCCATAGGCGACAAAGTCGTCGTGAAACCAATGGAAGCCGACGAAGTCACCGCCGGCGGAATTGTCTTGCCCGATTCAGCTCGCCAGAGGCCGCAGCAAGGCCGCGTGCTTTCAGTGGGGCAGGGCCGTCTACTGGAAGACGGCTCACGGGCCACGCCGCAGGTAAGCGATGGCGACCAAGTGGTGTACGACGGCTTCGGCGGCTCAAAAGTCGAAGTAGACGGCGAAACACTTCTGATTCTCAACGAGCATGAAATCTTGGCGGTGCTCGAATAAGCAGAGACACGCATATCTCGCTGAAGCCAGAAAGCGGGCCCCTGACTAGAATGGAGAGCCGCCGCCCGATGATATCGGTCGTCCGTCATGATAGACTGCCGCGATGGATACAATCTATATCGAGACGTCAATTGTTAGCCATGCAACAGCTAGGGCGAGCTCGGACATTCCCATCGCCGCTGTTCAGCAGCAAGCTCGTCAGTGGTGGTCGACCGAAAGGCGCAACTTCGAGTTAGTCACCTCGCAACTTGTCATTGACGAAGCATCCGCGGGCGACCCCTCTGCTGCAGCGGAACGATTGAAACTGCTTGATGGCCTAGCAACCGTTCCCATCGGCGACGATGTCCGTGCGTTGGCTCGTACTATAATGTCTGCATCTCTTATGCCGCAAAAAGCGGAATAAATCGTGGACAAGTGCTTGCGGTTGTATGCCTTGAGGATCTGGATTAACATCGATACTGATCGATTGGTCGAGAGTCGTCGTTTCCCGCGGGAGAGCAAGAAGCAATGCAACGCCGTGAATTCCTGCGCACCGGGCTGACCGGTTTCTCTGGACTGAGTTTGGCCGGGCTCTACAATCTGCGTGCTCAGGCTGCGGCGGCGAGCGCTGAAAAAACAGCCGTGATTTTGGTCTGGCTGCGGGGCGGCGCGAGTCATCTTGACACGTTCGATCCCAAGCCGGACGCGCCATCTGAATTTCGCGGACCTTACGCGCCGATCGACACCAACGTTCCGGGAATTCGCATTAGCGAATTGCTGCCGCGTCTGGCGAACATCGCCGACCAATACAGCCTTTTACGTTCGGTGGCGCACACCGGCGGCGGGCATCCTGCGGGGTCGCTGCAAGTGCTCGCCGGAGACACCGCCCGCCAAGACAAAGTCAAACCGGTTTATCCTGATTGGATGACCATTGCGAATTATTTGCGGCGAGATTCTTCTCGAACGATTCCGAATTACGTGGCGGTCAATGCAGTCGACCGCTACGACAGCTTCACGATTGCCGGGCCGACGTATCTTGGTCCGGCGTATGAACCGTTCAAAGTGACCGGCGACCCCAGCCGGCCAAATTTCCAAGTTCCCAACATCGGCTTGGCGAGCAGCCAGCAAGCCCGCTTGCAATCTCGGTTGGACTTAAAGAAAGCCATCGATCGCACCAACCGCGCGATAGACGCTTCCGGCGTGATGGACGCCGTCGACCAATTTGAAACGCAAGCGTTGAATCTGCTCACCAGCCCCGACGCTCGTCTGGCGTTCGATTTGTCGCAAGAGCCCGACACAGTGCGAGACCGTTACGGGCGGAACCAATGGGGGCAACAATGCCTCATGGCGCGGCGGTTGGTGGAAGCGGGCGTGGAAATCATCGCCACGGAATTCGACGGCCCGCTGTGCGGCCGCGTCGCCAACTGGGACGATCACGCCGTGAACCACAACGTTTTCGAGGCCCTGAAATTCCGAGCGCCGGTGTTCGACCAAGCGGTCTCGGCGTTGATCGAAGATATCCACCAACGCGGCCTTAACAAACGCGTGCTGGTGATTGTCACGGGGGAATTCGGCCGCACGCCGCGAATTTCACATGTCGCGAGCAGCGGAGGCGGGGTGGCCAGCGCGGCGAAGGGCGTCGTGCAGCCAGGCCGCGACCATTGGCCGCGGGCCAACTCCATGCTCTTCGCCGGTGGCGGAATCGCGGGCGGGCAGATCATTGGCGCGACCGACGCTCGCGGCGAAGATCCGATCGACCGACGCGTCGGTCCGGGGGATTTTCTGGCCACGATCTACCAACACCTGGGAATCGATTTTCGTCGCATCGCTATCCAGAATTTCGCGGGCCGGCCCAACCCCATTCTCAATAGCGGCGCGCCGATTCCAGAACTGGTCTCGCGCGGCTGAGGCCGAACCGTACACTCCAACGCTATTGTTGCTACATAAGTCATTCGACAACCCGCCCGATTTTTTTCACCCGGGACGTGAAATTTGCGCCGCTATTTGAAGCAGCCAAGGCGTTCGTTGCAGGCAAGAGTTCGTTACAAGCCGGAGGCTTGGCAGCCATTAGCCGGCGGTCAGCGCAGCGCCACCGCCGGTATCGGCCGCGCAATAACTCCCGCATCGCGGCGGGATGCTAGGATGCAGCGGTCGGAACGGCGGCCATCGGCGGCGCCCATTGCCGACGCCGCTGGCATCCCTCCGGGGATGCGGCGTTTCCGCGATTCGATCCCCCGGTGGTGTTCGCTCCGCTCGACCGCCGGCTAATGGCTCGAATCCCTCCGGGATAGGTTTTCAGGCGAACGCCGCCGGCTGGATGGCCTTCGGACCCGGCGTCAACAAAACTTATGTATAAACAACACACTCCAACGGCGCGGTCCTACTCCAGCACTTCCAGAACCAGGGCCTCCATGTTTTTTTCAATGCCGGGGGCGTAGCCTTCCCAAACGCCGCGCACAATGCCCTGGCCATCGACCAGTACGGTTGTCGGGTACGACATATCGAAAGACTCCGTCAACTCCGCCAGTGCTACGCGGGTGGTGAATTCGGGGTCGTAATAGGTGGGAATCGCGAACTGTTTGTCGTTAAGGAACCGCTGCGTTTCCCACTTTAACTCTTCTACGTCTCGATCATCTCCCGGTCCGCACGAGACAAACAATAGTTGAAATCCGGGACGTTCGATGAGTTTTGTTCGCAGATCGGCAAGGTGTGGGAATTCGAGCAGGCAGGGCGGGCACCAGGTTCCCCAAAAGTTCACCAAGACGACATCTCCGGCGAGCGATTCGAGTGTTTCCAGCTTGGAGTCGCCTGTTAGCGGCGCCAAATGCAATTCTCGCAGCGGATGGCCCACGGCAGGATGGTTTTTGCCTTCCCCAGGCAAGGCGATCGCGCCGTTTGGTCCGATGGCAACCAGATACAACAGCGACATGCCCACGACAAAGGCCAGCATCCACCAGACCCGGCTCTTCCGCTCCAGCCTTTCAGGCCCTATCGACTCCGGCTGTTCTTTCATCGGCAAACTCCACACGCAAATAAGATCAGGATCAGGCCGCCATCGCCATGGTTGCCAGCAACCACCCACGATTGTTCCGCCCACGTTTCAACACCAGTGTAGTATAGATCGCGCACCCGCACCGATGGCGCTTTTAGGAGCGTTCGAACAAGTGGCGTCACCCCCCAAACAGGGCGGAAAGCCACTTTTCGGTATGGAGCGGAAGCGGCGGTTTTGCGATACTTCGCTTCGAATCGCCACGTTCCGTCCTTTGTTCCAAAATACGGCTGTCTATGAAAATCTTTTTTTCCGTGGGAGAACCCAGCGGAGACCTCCACGGCGCCAACCTGATACGAGAGTTGCACGCTCAGAATCCCGACATCGTGTGCGTCGGCTACGGCGGTCCTAAAATGGCCGCCGCCGGTTGCGCGCTGCATGAAGACCTGACGCGATTGGCGGTGATGTGGGTTCTCCGCGTGTTGCTGAACATCCGCGTGTTTTATCAACTGCTGAAGCGGGCCGAGCGTTATTTCGAGGAGCAGCGGCCCGACGCCGTGGTGTTGATCGACTATCCCGGTTTCAACTGGTGGATCGCGAGGAAAGCGAAGCGGCGGGGCATTCCTGTTTTTTATTACGGCGCGCCGCAGATGTGGGCCTGGGCCGGCTGGCGCGTGGGCAAGATGCGGCGATTGGTCGACCACGTGCTGTGCAAACTGCCGTTCGAATGCACGTGGTACCAGGAGCGGGGCTGCAACGCGACCTATGTGGGGCATCCCTATTTCGACGAAATGCAAAACCAACAACTCGACACCAGCTTCATCCAACAATTCCAAAACGCGAGCGGCCCGTTAGTGACGATCTTGCCCGGTTCGCGAACGCAAGAGGTGGCGTTGAACCTGCCGGCCTTTCTCAAAGCGGCGAAGTTGATTCACCTCGCCCACCCCACGGCGCAGTTCGCGATTGCCGCGTTTAATGAACGGCAAGCGATGACCGCGCGCGAGCAATTGCCACAGCTCGATTTGCCGATTGCGGTGTTTGTCGACAAAACGCCGGAGTTGATCGCGGCGGCCGATTGTTGTCTGGCGTGCTCCGGTTCGGTGTCGTTGGAGCTTTTGCACCACGTGAAACCGACCGTGATTCATTATCGGATCAGCCGTTTCGCGATGTGGGTGCAGCGCTACGTTCGTACGGTCAAATTTATCACGCTGGTGAATCTTTTGGCCAGCCGCGAACCGCTGCCGGGCCGCTATGTTGATCACGATCCCGATTCCGCTAACGCCGAGCGGGTTCCTTTCCCGGAGTATCTCACCGCCGCCGATCAATCGTCGGCCATGGCGGCGCGCATGTCGAAGTGGCTTTCCGACCCCTCCGCCAAGGCGGAATGCGTTGCGCAATTGCAAGAACTCAAGCGTCAATACGCCTTTCCCGGCGCTTCGGCCAAGGCCGCCAGATATCTGCTCGACGCCCTGAACCAGCTTCCGAACAACGTTGCGTCGGAACGCCGCGCCGCCTGAGCGATCAAGCGTGACCGCATGCGGTCAGAAAACTAAAACGATCAGAAGGTTTGTTGGGAATCTCGGCTTCGTTTCAAAGCACGTTTTCAGACCGTGTGTTCGGCCGGCAAAACTTCGCCCCGGTTGAGCGTGTTGATGAGCAAACGCAAGCGGCCCAGGTTTCGGCGGTTGAAGCGGAAGACAAGCCGGGGAAGATCGACGATTTCGTATTCGTCGCGCTCTTCGGGCAGGGCGGCGCGAATTTCGAACACGCCCTTGGAGAGGATGTCTTGAAAGTAGTGGTTGATGGCTTGGAGCAGGTCGTCGGCGGGCGCTTCCCGCAAGCGAAACACAAGGTCTTGCCGCACGAACCGCATACTATGATAGACACGGTAGAAATTCGCAATTTCCTCCACGGCTTTGTCGCAACTATCGGTGATCAGGTAGAGGTTCAAGTCTTCCTCGGAAATCAATTCCCGCGAGAGCAACTCCTGTACGATGTATCCGTTGAATTTCGACCAATAATCTCCGCCGGGCTCATCTAGAAAAACCAGGGGGACGATATCTCGTTTACCGGTCTGGAGCAAGGTCAGCACTTCCAGCCCTTCGTCGAGCGTGCCGAACCCTCCGGGCAGGCAGACCACCGCATCGCACTCCTTCACGAACATGAGCTTGCGGGTGAAAAAGTATTTCATGTTCACCAACTTGGGATCCCCCAAGATGACCGGGTTGGCCGATTGCTCGAAGGGCAGCATGATATTGAGCCCCATGGCGTTTTTCCGCCCCGCGCCGCGGTGCCCCGCCTCCATGATGCCGCAGCCCGCGCCGGTCACGACCAGCCAATCCAACTCAGCCATGGCGGCGCCAAGCCGCACCGCCTGTTCGTACGCCGGTTCGCCCGCTGGCGTGCGAGCGGAGCCGAAAATGGTCACTTTCCGCTGATTCCGGTAAGGCGAGAACACTTTGAAGGCGTATCGCAACTCCGCAATGGCGCGGCTGAGAATTTTGAGATCGCCGCGAGAGGAGCCGTCGTCCTTGAGCTTATCCGCCGACCGCTTGATGCGCTCAATCAATTCGTCGATGTGTGCGGCGCGGGTTTCTTCCAACTCCCGCGACTTCGCATCGCTTTCATTGGGGGCGCGGTCTTTCCCGTGAGCCTCTTTCCTCCGAGCCATGGCGCATCCTTGGGTTTCGCGATCGTAATCAGTCCACGGTCTTGTACCGCTCACGGTTGAAAATGTCGTCTTTATCGTTAAACGCAATCCGTTCAAGTTTTCATAAGTCGCGACTCCTACTGATGTTGTGCTGGACGAAGAGTTCCTAACATAACCCCTGTGTGGCGTTTCAAACACGGAGCTTGATGCTGACCCACCAAGTTATGTTAGAAGGTATAAAAACCCCGCCAGTAAGGAGTCGCGAGATGTTCGAGCAAGGAATGCTCACGCCTTCCGGCGGAATGAGAACGAACGTATTTTAGATCGTTTGGCGGGGTTGGAGAAGAGCATTCCCCTGAAACTTGTTACGCGAGTCGAACGAATGATCGTCGCGGCATCAGGCGGTTCGAATCATCGAATACACGCTTCACGACCTGCAGCGAACGGGCCACGACGAAGTCCATCGCCTGATGACCAACCTATTCGACGCGGAGCAATTTCCGGCGTTGGAATTGGTCGGCGAGCATCATGAACGGTGGGAGGAAGCGATTGTGTTCGACGACCAAAAGACGCAGCAAGATCCTTGCCGCGCGGAAAAAACGACGAACATGCGCAGCGAAGCAAGCGACGGCTTGCGGCAAGAGTTGTATGCTCTTTCGCTGGGCCATTACAGCACTCGCCTCATGATGCTGGAGGCTACCGATACATCGCACGAGGACATCATGAAGAGGGGTCCGATTCGTCTGCGAGGCGAAGTCGTTCGCGGGCTTCCTCCACCCAGGGGCTGTTCGGCGCCAAGGCGATGAAACGAGACCAATGACGCTCGGCTTCCTCGGTAAAGCAGGCGTCGTCGTACAGACGAGCCAAATGATAATGAACGTCGGGATATTCGTCGTGGCGGGCCAGCGCGCCTTCAAACGCGGCCAACGCAAGTTCATTATCGCCTAGCTCCGAGAGCACGCAGCCCAAATTCGCACGCGCTTCGACAAAATCTTCGTCGAGTTCGATCGCCATGTAATAGTGTTCGCGGGCGGCGCACAAATCGCCCTCCCGGTAGAGTAACTCAGCCAATTGGAAATTGATTTCCGCCGCAGGACCAAACGCCGCCAGGAGGGTTCGGCATACACCGGCTGCTTCGGTGAGATTTCCTTCCGCTTCAAAAATCTCTAAATCTTTCGCCAGTCCCTCCAACGAGGCGTGCGAGGCGTTTGCGCTTTCCGCAGATTGCATACT
>JAJRWU010000089.1 GCA_024276655.1 Planctomycetota bacterium | reverse complement strand
TTCACCAAAACTCAACGTCACGCTGAACCAGTACATCAGGATATGAAATCAAAGACGCGGCTTTGCCCTTGCCCGCATCCACAAAACACGAAGTAGTGCTTGGATAGGCCCTAAGCCGCCAGCCTAAAATACCGTAGTGTCGTGATATTGATTGCTATTCTTTCTTTTTCTCTGGACGAGGCAGTGGTAATACTGTTGGCTTCCATTTCACACTCGGCCCGTTATACCCTGCATTAATATCGTCACCAATCACAGTGGGTTTTCCGGTAGTGTTTCTACACGGCTGCCAGTCGAGTGCCAGTCGAGTGCCGGTCGAGTTTTGGCAATCTGTAGCCGAAGGCGTCGTTTGGGTTGCCTTTCGTCGCACTGAAATCGTCGAAAAAATCGTGTTGGCGCCAAATACTCATTCTGAATGCACGCAAAAGCCGACATGCACCGTACCGTGAACCGTGAAACCCGGCGCTGTGGTGCATGACCGCCAGTTTGATCCGCCTTGACATCCAAACGCGTTGCAGTACATTGACCAATTCTCCGCACTTATTCTCTCCACTTCTTTGTGGAGCGTGTTTCAAAAATTTTACTCTCGATAAGCTAACAATGCCGACCGTTAATCAACTCGTACGCAAGCCGCGCAGGGCCAAGCGAACCTTCAGCAAAGCCCCCGTTCTGGACAGGTGCCCCCAAAAACAGGGCGTCTGCCTGCAAGTTCGCACGATGACGCCCAAGAAGCCGAACTCGGCTCTGCGGAAAATCGCCCGTGTGCGGCTTTCCAACGGGAAAGAGGTTACGGTTTACATTCCGGGCGAAGGCCATAACCTGCAAGAGCACTCGATTGTGCTGGTGCGGGGCGGTCGGGTGCGAGATCTTCCGGGCGTGCGTTATCAAGTAGTTCGCGGCGCCCGCGATACACTGGGCGTTGAAGGTCGTAAGCAGTCGCGCAGCCGTTACGGCGCCAAAAAATCGTAGTGTCGATCGGATGCAGAAGCCTCGTAATTGACGGCACCCCCTTTTGGGGTAGCCACTTACATGAAAATTCAGTCACGCATAAACCTTAGTCTTTAGACGAAAAGAAGTTGGAACGAACGTTCATGGGTCGTATTACCGCAAGTCGAAAGCAGCTCAAGCCGGATCCAAAGTTTCAGTCGATTCTGGCCTCCAAGTTTATTAATTGTCTGATGCAGGACGGCAAGAAGTCGATCGCGCAAAAGGTGTTTTACGACGCCCTGGAAGTGATCGCCGAGCGCGTCACCGATAAAGATGCGATCGAGGTGTTTACCGAAGCCGTGGAAAATGTGAAGCCTCACGTGGAAGTTCGCTCGAAACGCGTGGGCGGCGCCGCGTATCAGGTGCCAATGCAGGTCAATCGAACGCGTCAGCAGTCGCTGGCGTTTCGCTGGTTGCTGCTCGCGATTCGTGAAAAGAAGGGCCGGCCGATGCATATGAAGCTGGCCGATGAACTGATTTCCGCCTACAAACGCGAAGGCGCGGCGGTCACGCGGCGTGAAAACGTGCATCGCATGGCCGACGCCAACAAAGCGTTTGCGCACTTCGCCTGGTAAAAATAAATATCGCATTGAACGCCGCGTTGGCCTTGTTCCACGCGGCGTTCTTGCTGCGCTGGCGCGACATGATTGCCGTGATGGCGCTCGCCGGAGCGGGATAACCGACTTTGGCCCTCGCAGCCGATTCCTTAATGCAACTACTGTATTGCCATGCCCCGCAAGATCGAAAATATTCGCAATATCGGGATCATCGCCCATATTGACGCCGGGAAGACGACCGTCACCGAGCATATGCTGCACGAAAGCGGCGCCACGCATCGTGCCGGACGCGTCGACCATGGCACCACCACCACCGACGACGACCCCGAAGAGCAAACTCGCGGAATTACCATTTATTCCGCCTGCATGACGTTCGACTGGGGCGATACCGTCATCAACTTGCTTGATACGCCCGGGCATGTCGATTTCACGGCGGAAGTGGAGCGGTGTTTGCGCGTGCTCGACGGCGCCGTGGTGGTGTTCAGCGCCCGGGAGGGCGTTGAGGCGCAGAGCGAAACGGTATGGCGGCAAGCCGACCGGTACCAGACGCCGCGAATCGTTTTTATTAACAAAATGGACCGAGAAGGCGCCGATTTCGAGGCCGTTTTCGAGCAAATTCAAAACCGGCTGGACGCCAATCCCATCGCCATTCAGATTCCGCTCGGCTGCGGACCTGCACATATTGACGGCGCCTTTCGCGGCGTGATCGACCTGATCGAAATGGAACTGCTGGTTTTTGAAGGCTCCGACCGCGAAACCAAGTGCATTCGTTCGCCGATTCCCGAAGAAGAATTAGCGAATGCCGAGTTGTGGCGCGACCGCATGTTGGAGTCTCTCTACGATTACAGTAACCCTCTGATGGAATTGGCGCTTCAGGAGGAGCCGATTCCGGCGGAGTTGGTGCGCTCCGTGTTGCGCGACGCCACGCTGCATTTGCGAATCCAGCCGCTTTTGTGCGGTTCGGCGTTGCATAAGGTGGGCATCCCGCCGTTGCTGGACGCCGTCACACGCTATTTGCCCAGTCCGCTCGAACGCCCCCCCGTGGAAGGGCAAGACCTCAAAGGGAAGGTTGTTCGCCGCAAGCCCGACTCCGCCGAGCCATTTTGCGGACTGGTATTCAAAATCATTCCGGCCAAAACGGGAGATATGTATTGGGTTCGCGTATATTCCGGCGAACTCAAGGCGAATTCGCGGGCTATTAACCCTGGAAAGAACAAGAAGGAGAACATCTCGCAGCTTTGGTACATTCACGCCACCAAGAAGGATCGCGAGGGGCAGATCGAGCGAGTCGGCGCCGGCGATATTGTGGGCGTGATCGGGCCGCGCCATTCAATTACCGGCGACACGCTCTGCGACGCCAAGCATCCGCTGCTGCTGGAGTCGATCCAGTTTCCGGAGACGGTCATTTCCATGGCGATCGAGCCCGAGACCACCGCCGAACGCAAAAAGCTTTCCGAAACCCTGGACATGCTGCGCCGGCAAGATCCTACCGTAAAGGTTTTCGAGGGCGAGTCGGGCCAGACACTGATCAGCGGCATGGGCGAACTGCATTTGGAAGTGATCAAAAACAAGCTACTGCGGGATTTCAAGCTCAAAGTCAAGTTCCACAAGCCGCAGGTCAGCTACCGCGAAACGATCACGCAGGCGGCGGAGGTCGTCGGGGAATGTCATCGTTTGCACGCCGGCAAGCAGCTTTTTGCCCGGCTGTGTTTGAAGATTGAACCCTTTGAAGGCGGGACAAAAGCCGTTGCCGTGGCGAGCACCTGCCCGGCTGAGTCGCTCGAACCGGAATTCCTGGCTGCGGCATTGGAGGAACTGCGGGAACGCGGACAGGGCGGCGGCAATATCTATGGGTTCCCGCTCAGTAAAATAAAAGTGACCGTCACCGACGCCGAACAGCAGGGCGACGCCTCCGACGAAATGGCCTTTCGCATTGCCGCCAGCGACGCCTTCAGCAAGGCGCTCGACGCGGGGCATTCGGTGCTGCTGGAGCCGATCATGAGAGTCAACCTGGTCACGCCGGAAGAGCATTTGGGTGAATTGGTCAACGATTTACAGCAGCGGCGGGCGATCATCGCGAAGACGGAAACGAGCGGCGGCACGGCGATTATCGAAGCACACGCGCCGCTCGATCAACTTTTTGGTTACTCCAGCGCGATGCGCAGTCTGAGCCAAGGCCGCGCCGGCTGCTCCATGGAGCCGTTGGAGTACGCTCCGGCGCCGTCGGAAGTGATGAAAAAGTACCTGGTTTGATTGATTGCCAGCCGATTGGCCTGCCGGAGAATTGCACGTCGCATAGAAAGTGTGGAACCACTTAATTCTGAATGGGCGGCGCGAGAAGCCCGGCTTTTTCAAAAAGCCGGGCTTCTGAATCGGGTGGCGTCCGTCCAACAGTGGAAAAGGGATTGACGCCGCTAGGGAGCTTGGATTATCTTGGGATTATTACTGGACAACAGTATCCGGTTATCGGCTGGTCGGCGCCATAAGCAGCGCCCAAGCGAGGACCCCAAAAAAATGATAGACAAATCCCTCCCGTGCGGACGGAAGAACGCCGGTTCAAATACCGTTTCCGCCCAAGTTGGCGGCCGCGCCGCAGCTGCTGGTCGGCGCGTCGTTCACATGGCGTCGGCCATGCTTCTGCCTTTAGCGACCCTGCTTTTGGTTGGCCGTTCGGCTACAGCCCAATTGCAATTTGAATCGCCGCCGATCAACTACAACGCCGCCACCACCGACGACCCGATCGCGAAGTTGCAGAGCAAGATCGAGAGCGGTGAAGTCACGCTCAAATACGACGATCAGCACGGCTACCTGCCTTCGGTCTTGAAGAATCTCGACATTCCATTCTCTTCACAAATGCTGGTATTCTCGAAAACGAGTTTCCAGTTGCGCCGTATCGCGCCGTGGAGCCCGCGCGCCGTCTATTTTGGCGACGACACCTACATCGGTTGGGTGCAAGATGGCGAAGTGGTGGAGGTTTCGACGGTCGACCCTCACCAAGGCGCGATTTTTTATTCGTTGAAACAACAGGAAACACCCACGCCGAAGTTCGTCCGAGATCGGGGGCAGTGTCTGAGTTGCCATGCTTCTTCGCGAACGGCGGGCGTTCCCGGGCATTTGGTGCGGTCGGTATATACCGACCGATTCGGCTTTCCCATGCTGGGTTCGCGCACTTATAAAACTGATCATACAAGTCCGCTCTCGCAGCGTTGGGGCGGTTGGTATGTGAGCGGCACGCACGGCAAGCAACAGCACATGGGCAATATTATCATCCAGGCGGGCGAAGAGCCGGACACCGTCGACTTGGCGCGCGGCGCCAACATCACAGACCTGAGCAAATTGGTTGACGTACGGCCGTACCTCTCGCCCACCAGCGATATTGTCGCCTTGATGGTTGTCGAGCATCAATCCCAGATGCAGAACTACATCACGCGGGCGAGTTTTGAAACTCGCAGCGCCCTGCATTACGATCAGATGATGAACAAGGCGCTGGAGCGTCCTATGAGCCATCGCAGCGACACCACGAAACGGCGTTTGAAAGCGGTGTGCGATCGACTCGTCGACTACATGCTTTTCGTTGGCGAATACCAACTGGAGGCGCCGATTAAGGGTGTCTCGACGTTTGCCAAGGAGTTCAGCGCCAAAGGGCTGCGCGACTCCAAGGGGCGCTCCCTGCGAGACCTCGACCTGCAACATCGGTTGATGAAATACCCTTGCAGTTACCAGATCTATTCCGAAGCGTTCGACGCCCTTCCGCAGCCGGCGGCGGAGCAGGTTTATCGTCGCCTCCACACCGTGCTCACCGGCGGCGACCAAAGTGAAAAATACGCTCACCTTACGGCCGACGACCGCCAAGCCATTCTCGAAATTCTTCGCGACACCAAACCCAACTTGCCCGACTATTGGCGTTAGACGATTGGCAAAACCAAAAGCCCTGGGATTTCATAAGGCGAGCGGCAGATGAAAATTCACCTAATACAAGCACGAAGCGCAAGCGAGTGAATCAGCAAACGGTCATTCCCACGTGGGTGGCAACCCAAAAAACTCACGGACTCCCGTTGCGTGCGGGTAAGTTATTTTCCGCCGCTCGCCTAACACCATTGCACGGAATATATGTTGGACAGGTCCTCTTTCGTCGGCCTGGGAAGGGCATCGTAGGCGGACTCGGCGCCGCAAGTTCGTAAAAGCTTGTTTTTCAGCAGGGTTTTTCCGCAATCATCGTGTTTTGAAACGCGCTCCAGGGCAATACCTCTTCGGGATGCGGAATGTCGGGGCGGGCGAGCAGAGCCGGTCCGCCTTCCAATAACCGCGCCGGGGCGATAAATGCCGCCTTGCCGGCCTGGGCGCTAGGTCTTATGATATCGGCCTATCTTTGGCTGGCTGGCCCTTAGCCGCGCGTTGTCTTGGCAGTGTCTCTGCGTTTTGTCTGGAGGGAGCTGTTTTGTGGGCAAGTTCCATGATCGGCTGCGGCGAATCCAAGGACGTTAGTCAACAGTAAGACGCCACCCAACAACTCAACTCAATCCAACAACTCAACTCAACCCAACAACGAGGGGGCGGTCGGGCGCTAGTCGCCTCCAGCCAGAAGACACAATGGCGGAAATCGGATTGCTCCTAGCACAGGGTGAAGCCTTTAACCCGGCAGTTCTACTGCAATATGCGCCTTGGTTAGCGATTGGGTTGCTGGCCTATTTCATGTTGATGCGTCCTCATCAGCGTGAGCGAGCGGAAATGAAATCGATGCTCGACGGCCTGAAGAAAAACCAGCGCGTGGTGACCATCGGCGGCATTTATGGCACGGTGGTCACGGCGGAAAAAGATTCCGAAGACGTAACGCTCAAAGTCGACGAAAACGGCAACGCCAGAATTCGCGTACTGCGTTCGGCCATCTCGCGCGTCATAAAAGAAGACAAACAAAACACCGCCTAAAACGCCCGCCAAAGGGCGTTTTGGCTGACATCTCACTTAGGATCACACTCGGTCATGGAATTGCAGTTGACTCATATTCTGCTGATCTTGTTGGGCATTTCCGCGTTGTCGTTCGTGGCGGGCAATTTCCTGGCCAAACGTTTTCGCATGCCGGACTACGGCTGGCGAATTAGCCTGATTTTGTTCACCGTACTGAACGCCGCCGCGCTAGACGCCATGCTTTGGAAAAACATCAAGCTGGGCATCGACCTCAAGGGCGGCGTCATTCTGATCTATGAAATCGATGAAGAGCTGACCGCCGCCGCCACCAGCGACCAAGGCCGCGACGATTTCAGCATCGCCGATGTCATCGCGGCGCTAAAACGGCGGCTCGACCCGGGCGGGTTGAAGGAAATGGTCATTCGTCCGTACGGCGAGAAGCAGGTCGAGATCATCATCCCCGACGTCCAGCAGGACGAAGTGGATCAAATCAAACGTAAGATCAGCAAAAGCGGATTCCTCGAATTCCGCATTGTCGCCAATCCCACCGACCATGCCGACATTATCGATTTGGCGCTGGCCCCGGAAAACGCCGGTTCGAAAGTGATTCGAGACGACGCCGGCAACAAAGTCGGCTTGTGGGCCCGTGTTGGCAAGGACTCTGAACCGACCGACGGCCAGCATCTTTACAAGTTTTTTCCGATGGGCTTCATACTGCGCAATGGCATAACCCACGAAATTCTAACCGACGATCGCGGCAATCTGCTGAGTTCCGTCTTCGACCCCAATGTGCTGGCCTCGATTCGCGCGAAGAAAGAAGAAAAAGTCGCGCCGGAGTTCCAGAAATACGTGGAGCAAACGCTGGGCATCAAAGAACTCGACATCCTCATGGCGACCGACGACGGCGTCAATGTGCAAGGTTCTCACGTGGCCACGGTGGGCATCGGAGCCGACGAGCGCGGTTTCCCCATGATTCGTTTCTAGATGTCGCTCGAAGGGTCTACGCTGATGGGAGAGTTGACCGGCGCCAACCTTCCCGACCCGCAAACCGGCCACAAACGTTTACTGGGGATTTTGCTCGACAACGAGCTTCTTTCAGCGCCCTACATTCAAGGCCAAATTCGCGACCGCGGCTAAATATCGGGCCGTTTCACCAACGAAGAGGTTGAATTTCTTCGCAATATCATTCGCGCCGGCCGTATGCCGGCGGTGTTGAACCCGGTTCCGATCAACGAAAACATGATCGGTCCCCTGTTGGGGCAGGTCACGATCGACAAGGGCAGATACGCGATTGTGCTTTCCTTGGTTTTTGTGATCGTGTTCATGGGCTTTTATTATCGGTTTTCGGGTATTATCGCCTGCTTGGCGTTGCTCTCCAATCTGGCCTTGATTTTGGCCTTAATGATTCTGCTCAAGGCGGCTTTCACGCTGCCGGGCCTAGCGGGCTTGGTATTGACGGTTGGCATGTCGGTCGACGCAAACGTGCTCATTTTTGAACGCATTCGAGAGGAAATAACGCGAGGCGCCGCCTTGCGAATGGCCATTCGAAACGGCTTCGCACGGGCCACCACCACCATCGTCGACGCAAACCTGACCACCTTGATCACGGCCGTTGTGCTTTACGGCATCGGCACCGATCAAGTCAAAGGCTTCGCCGTCACCCTCATTCTGGGTATCTTGATGAGTATGTACACCGCGATCTTCTGCAGCCGCGTGATCTTCGATATCGCCGAACGGAGCCGCTTCATCACGGACCTTCACATGACGAAAATTATCGGCGCGACCAGTATCGATTTCATCGGCAAACGCCGTATCGCGACGATTGTTTCCACCATTTTGATTATCGTCGGCTTGGTCGGAGTGGCCGCCCGGGGAAAACAGATATTCGATACCGACTTCCGCGGAGGCGCTTCGGCAACCATCGTGTTGAAACAGCCCATGCCTGAAGAGCAGGTCCGCACGCGGCTCGACGCGTTGGAGCAGGCCTACCAGTCGGTGCTGGATGAACAACTGGTGGGCGAGCAAATATCGGCGGAGGAGCGGAAGGAATTGGCCGCCGAACGCGTGCAATGGACACTCTCCGAAATCGCTGATTTGAGCGTTGGCGGCTTGGCCAAGGGTGCCGTCTGGCAAATCGTGGCTTCGGTCACGAGAGTCGACGATTTCAAAACGGCTCTGGCCGAATGTTTCCAAGATGACGGCAAGAGTTTGCTGCAAGTCCATTCGGTTTCCTTCACGAAACTGCAAGCCATTCAGCCTCAGCCCGACGCCGAAACATCGCCCGACGCCGCTGCATCGCAGCCAGCGCCGAAGAACGAACCGAATGACAAACCTACCGCGGAAACGCCAACTTCGCAGAAGCAAACCAAGCCTGCGGCTGACGGGCAAACCAAGCCTGCGGCTGACGAGCAAACCAAGCCTGCGGCTGACGAGCAAACCAAGCCTGCGGCTGACGGGCAAACCAAGCCTGCGGCTGACGGGCAATCGCGTCGCGTCGACCTGCCTCCCGACACGCTTGTTGCCTGGACCGGCGATGCCAAGTCGTTGGTGGCGCAAGCCGACGGGCCTCCCGAACAAGCCACGACTCCACAGAAAGCCGATGAGGCATCGGAACCCGAGCAACAAGCGGGCGCCGGCGATAAACCCGCGCCGGCTTCGCCCGCGAGTGCTGGTGTTTTCCGAAGTTCGATAACGCTCGAGTTTGAAGACGCCGTCAACGCCGATACGCTCTCCGACCAAATCAACGAAGCGGCCGCGCAAGTCGGTAAATCGGAACCAGGCTTCCTGCTCTCCACGCCAGGTTGGGACAACCAAAGCGGCAATCGATACAACCAATGGCAAATAAAATTCGCCCTTTCACAAGAAGAATCCCAACCCATTGTTGATCGCTTGAAGAAGAATTACGCCAATTCGCCGGTATTTCTTTCATCCAGCAAAGTCGGTTCGCAGGTCGCGGGCGACACACAGTCGCAGGCGTTACAAGCATTGTTCGCCAGTTTGTTGGGAATTGTCGCCTATATCTGGTTCCGCTTCCAACGCGTGAGTTACGGCCTAGCGGCGGTGATTGCCTTGGTGCATGATGTTTTACTCACCTTGGGCGCGATTGCCTTGAGCAAATGGCTGGCGCCCGTGTTCGGCATTCTATTGCTGGAGGAATTCAAGATCAGCCTGCCGATGGTGGCCGCCTTCCTGACCATCGTCGGGTACTCGCTCAACGATACCATTGTGGTCTTCGACCGCATCCGCGAAGTGCGAGGAAAAACGCCCGAACTCACCGGCGACATGATCAACACCAGCATCAACCAAACGCTCAGCCGCACGTTGCTCACATCGGCAACCACGCTGTTGGTGGTGATTGTGCTGTACGCCTTCGGCGGCGACGGCATTCATGGTTTCGCCTTCGCCCTGGTGGTTGGCGTGGTGGTCGGAACATACAGTTCGATTTTTATCGCCTCTCCGGCGCTGCTCTGGATGACCGAAGCCACCGCCAAGCGCGCCGCTGCGGCTTCTTAGGAATAGACCTGAATCAAGTTACCGATTGTGGTTCAGAAAAGCCCGGCATTTTCAAAATGCCGGGCTTTTAATTCGGCATGTAAATTCAGGACTGCTCCTTATTTATTTTCTTCCGTGGCGCGTTTTCCCTCGCCCCGACCGCCTGCAGGATGGCGTCCACGATACCCGGCATCGTGTATTCGGTTGCTTCGACCTCCGCCTGGAACCCCAATTCGTTCAAGGTTTGTGTGGTGATCGGGCTGATGCTCGCCAAACGCGTTTTTCGCAGCGACTCTCCAAACAAACGCACCAGCGATTTGGCAATCGCTGAACTGCTGGCGATGGTCCAATCGATTTCGTTCGCCGCCATTCGTTGCGTCGCCAGGGGCGCGGCCCGGGGAGTGTCTTGGCTTAGATAGGCCACGATTTTCGTCACCTTTTTCCCCGCGTTTTGCAATGTATCTTCGAGCACTTCCCGTCCCCGACTGCCGCGCACCAACAGGAACGCATCCCCGCCGCCCGCATCGAGTAATGCAGCCGCTAGGTCTTCGGCCCGATGTTCGCGCGGGCAAACATCGGCCTGGAGGTGATAACGCTTGAGCGCCCGCGCCGTGCCGGGGCCAACAGCCGCCAATTGCAGATCGCCCAGGCTGCGAAGATCGTGGCCCGTTTCAAGCAGCCGTTTGAGGAAGCTATTTACGCCATTGCTGCTGGAAAACACGAGCCATTGGTAGGCGGACAGTTCCGCAATGGCTTGGTCGACAGCCGACCAATCGTCGGGCGGCCCGATTTCAATAGCCGGTTGCAGGAGTACGTCGGCCCCCAGTTCCTGGAGCGGCGCAACAAGCGCCGCCGCCTGATGCACCGGCCTCGCTACCAGCACTGTTTGGCCGAATAGTGGTCGGGCGGTGAACCAAGAGCTTTGTATCCCTTGATTTTTCGTCTTGGGTTTCGCCACTTCGCCCACGATCACAATCGCCGGAGGCCGCAGTCTGGAGAGCACATCGGCCACGGCGCCGAGCGTGGTTGCAATACTTGTCTGGTCCGAGAGGCTGGCCCGTCGGACGATCAACACCGGCGTATCGGCGGCCATTCCTTGCCGAAGTAATTCGCCCGACCACGCCGGCGCGGTGGTCACTCCCATATAAAACGCTAATGTTCCCGGGAACTTCGCCAGAGCGTTATAGTCGACCGAGGTATACGGTTTTCCCGTTCGCTCCTGGCCCGTGACCAAGGCCAGCGCGGAGGCGCCGTCGCGTTGCGTGATGGGAATGCCCGCATAGCTGGCCGCCGCCAACGCCGAAGTGATTCCAGGAACAATTTCATACGGTATGTTGGCCGACCCCAAGGCGTCTAGCTCTTCCGCCAAACGCGCGAACAGCACCGGGTCGCCACCTTTCAATCGGACCACCGTTTTGCCGCCGCGAGCTTCGAGAACGAGCCGGTCGTTGATTTCCGCTTGTGTCCAGATACGAGTTCGACCATGCTTGCCCAAACAAATTTTTTTCGCGCCCGGCCCGACGTGTTCCAGAATTTGAGGATTCACCAAATAGTCGTACAGCACGACATCGGCCCGCCGCAGGCACTCCGCGCCGCGCAGCGTGAGCAAACGAGGATCGCCAGGACCACCGCCCACCAAATAGACAAAACCGGAAGTTGGTTCGTGAGACGTGTTCATGGAAAACCTAGCCGTATGCCTTTGTATTTTCGATGTTTCAGGAAAGTAAGAGGTCGTTGAGAAACACAGGGCCGCTTTGCCCAGCGGTCGAGGCATGCTCCAATGAGTGAGCATCGAGCGGAAAATTAGTGTCGTAGCCATGCTCGCCAGAGCGTGGGATGGTTCACCGCTCACCCACCGTCTGGCGACGATGGCTACACAAATGCGACCGTTGTTTATCGAGCGGTGCTAAGCACATTTTACACTTGGAAAGCGTGTCGCAATTACATTCGGAGCAAGCGGCGCGAGAAGCCCGGATTTTTCAAAAAGCCGGGCTTATGAATCAAGGATTCGTTGCACGCTTTCTTGGCCGGGCGGCGGAACACTCTTCGTAAGATCCTAAAAAATACAACAAATGACCCCGACTGTACCATCTCCTGGAAAGAGCGAACAGAACGCCAAGCAGCCCAAGCCCAATCGCTCAAAGCAGTGGCCCGTGGTTCGGACCACCGCCCAACGTTGGGATTTGCAACGAATGTTTGAGCGGGCGAATGGTCTGGCGTTGCTGTCGAAACCTGCTGCGCCGGGCAACGACCGCGTGAAAAGTCGAAACATACATCGCCAGGCGATGGAGCTTTATTGCCGGTGTGTTTGCCGCGATCCGGCGAACCTCGTTTACGCGAGCAAGATGCTCAGCCATCTCTCCGCCCAGCATCTCTCCGCCCGGAGGCTCTACCGCCGCTGGCTGGCGGCGCCTGGCATCTTGCTGCGAAGCTACCGCATACGGAAGGCCCGGCGGCGGCAAGATTGGCCTAGGTTTCTGGAGCACGGCGTGAAAGCGCTGCGGTCAGACCCTTGGCGGCGGAGCGTGTTGCTGGAAATGGCGTTCGGCTGTTGCAGCCAAGAAGCGGCGGGCGCGGCCTTGCTTTTTTTGGGTCAGGCGCTGGTGAAACACGAAAACGATTTGCCCGTGTTGCGATTGCAGGCGGAAACGCTGGCGTCGGTAGGACGCTTTGAGGAGGCCGCAACGGCCTGGGCCGCCGTATTACGCTTGGGTCCTCACGACGCTCAAGCACGGGCCATGCATGAGGCGATCCGTCGGCCAGACGCCAACCTTGAACAGGCAAACCACATCGGCCAACTCACAACTGCGTTTGAGTCGGACCCAGCCGATGTATCGCATGCACTGGGCTTGGTCGATGCGCTGATCGAGCAACATGCTTTCGACCGCGCCGAAGCGGTGCTCCAGCGGGCGCGTGGGGCTGCCGGCTACGACGGGCGGGTGGAGCAGAAAACGGGAGATCTCGCCATCGCCCGCCTGCGGAGGCATTTGGTTGTCGCCCGACAATATTCCGCCGTTGCAAATACAGACGCCGCGTTCAAGCTGCTGGAGCAAATCGGCCGAGAATTGCTGCTGCATGAAGCGGCGGTGTATCGACAACGCTGCGAAAAGCGGCCGCACGATGCTGAGTCTCGGCTGGCGTTGGCAAAACGACTGCGCGATTTAGGCGACTTCTCCGCCGCCGCCGAGCAATTCGCGCTGGCGCGCCACAGCCCGCCCCATGCGGAGGAAGCCGCGTTGGAGGAAGGGGAGTGCCGACAACGTTTACAACAGTTCGAAGCGGCGCTTGCGTGTTATCGCGGGGCGGTTTCGACGGGCGGGAATAATCAAAACGAAATCCAGCGGCGGGCCAACGCTCGCTTGGAAGTGTTGGAAAACGCCCTTGCACAAAAATCGGCCAGCGGGCCGAGCGGCCGCGTTGCGGAATAAGCTAGTGCGGTTTTTTATGGTCGTCTTTCTCGCACGATGCTTATTTCACATAATCGGCGTCGAGTTGGTAATAAACGCCTTGCACGCCGGACACCGGCTTGAGCCGCGTGTCGACCTTGAGAATGCCCGCCAAGCGGCGGCGGACGTAAGAATATTCGACACGCAGAGGATCGCGCAGCGTGACTTGAATCATGTCGGTCAGTTTTGGCTGCCCGCCGAAACAGCAAGTGCCCATATCGGGCACGAGAACGAACTGTTTGATGTTCGCCTGTTGGCCATCGGGAAACAGGTAGCCCTTGATGAAAATTTGTTTTCCATTCAACTCCAACGCGGCGGGAGGAACGGGAAGCTCCGGCGTGTTTTTGTCGGGCTGCAACTCATAAAAAGAAATTCGCTGCGCGCCCTCGGGAACTTCATAAATGTAAATCAGACTGTGTAACGACACGCCGCCGACCAACAACAGGCCGTTCAACACGATGCCGCTGGTCGCCACCCACCCGCCCAGCAATTCCTCGGGGTAGCGGCGAATCGCACGTAAGCCGAGCAAACCGAGCACCAACCCGATTGCCGGCAAAACGAGCAAACCCGCTAACGGCAACGCCGAAAAAGAGAGCACGCCCAGGATCAGCGAAATGACGGCCGGTCGACTGAGCGCGCGGTAGGCGTACTCTTCCTCCTGGAAGCCCGGCTCGGAGTATTTCGCTCCCGACGATTCCACTCCCTGGACGCCCGGCGCCGATTCGCCCCGGTTTTCAAACTCGGTCATGCTTGTCACTCCCAAATCCCCCCGGCGGAGCCGCACTGCCGTCGATTCCGCTCAAGGCCAATGAGGGCTCAAAAACAGTTGGGGCTCAAAAAAATGGTGCTGGCAGTTACGCTTTTGGTTGCCAGGCGACCGCGGCGCCTTGCGATCGCCGACACACGTCTGGTACGCATGAAAACGGCCCAAGGTTCAAAAAAACGTAACCATTCACGGGTTTTGAACCGTCGGCTGGATGTTATCGCAATTTCCTGCAACGCCGGCGGAAGTTCAGACATTGTTCGACGGTTTTTGGGCGGGCATTTCAACGCAGAACGCAAAGGCGCGGAGGGCCGCAGAGGACAGGCGCCAATCATCCCGGCTCAAGTTGACGATGCAATGCAATCGCACAGCCGATGAACATCGTCGAGATTTTGTTTTCT
>JAJRWU010000088.1 GCA_024276655.1 Planctomycetota bacterium | reverse complement strand
TTCCAGCGGACGCACCATCTACGACCCGGCCATCGCGAATGCCGGAATCGACGAAGCGAACGCCCGTTTCGATCCCACCTTTAGTGCGCGAAATACTTGGAATCGGACCGATACTCCGGTCGCTGTTTTCGACCCCAACAATCCCAACCGGGCTTTGATCGTGCCCTCCGGCGCCGACACGGAAACTTACAATCTGAACGCGAATTTGAGCAAAACGAATACCGCCGGCGGCGTGTTGAATTTCGGAGTCAACACCACGCCCACGCGTTTCCAAAGAGGCGTTTTTCCGCTCAATCGGCAAACGCGTTCGGCAGCCACGTTAAGTTACACGCAGCCTTTATTGCAGGGCGGCGGTTGGGCGGCGAATTTGGCGCCGGTTGTTTTGGCCCGCATCCAAACGGAGCGCTCTTTTTTCCAATTCAAGGATAGCATCCAGGAGTTGGCGCGGGGCATTGTCGAAGCCTATTGGGCGGTGGTCTTCGCCAGAACCGATGTCTGGGCCAGAGAGCAGCAAGTGGAGCAAGGGCAGGAGGCTTACAATCAAATTTATGCGGCTTTTCGCGCTGGGCGGGTCAGCGCCGCCGACGTCGCGCAATCACGGCTCGCGCTTGCCAATTTTCGCGCCACGTTGATTACCTCGCGAGCGAATCTGTTGCAGCGAGAAGCGGCCTTGCGCAACATTTTGGGCTTGCCGCCGTACGGCCCCGAATGGCTCGTTCCGATCACCCCGCCGACCACGCGGAGAATTACCTTCGATTGGAACGGCCTGTACCGGCTGGCTGAGCAGCAGCGTCCTGATATCGTGGAATTGAAACTGATTCTTGAAGCCGACGAACAACAAATCACACAAGCGCGTAATCAGGCGTTGCCTCGCGTCGACGCCGTGATGCTCTACCGTTGGAACGGGCTGGAAGGCGAGATGCCCGATAGTTCCGCGATTTCGACGCGCGGCGGGCAGTTCACCGACTGGTCGTTCGGCGTGAATTTTTCCGTGCCGCTGGGGCTGCGGCAATCGAGGGCGACGCTCCGCCGGCGCTCACTCGTTCTCGCCCGCGACCGCGCTAATTTGGATCAGGGTTTGCATAACGCCTCGCACATCATTGCCCTGAACCTTCGTAACCTCGAACAGTTTTTTTCCCAGTACGAAGCCTTTCGGGAAGTGCGCGAGGCAGCGCTTGAGAACCTGAAGGTGCAAATCGCCCGAAACGTGGCGGGCCAGACGATTTTCCTGAATGTCTTGGAGGCGATCACGAGTTGGGGGAATGCGGTCAGCAGCGAAGCACAATCGTTGGCGCAATACAATACGCAGTTGGCCTCTCTGGAACGACAAACCGGCGTGATTCTGGAAACGCATGGTGTGCGTTTTTACGAAGAGCGGTACGGCGCGATCGGGCCGATGGGCCGCCTCTTCCGACCCAGAATTTATCCTCGAAGCATGCGTCCCGGCGCCAATTCGCCGCAATACCAGAATTCCGACCAACCGGCCGAAGAAGCCTTCGATTTAACGCCTCCCGATTTCCGCCGAAGATCGTCCAGCAGAAAAAAACGGAATATCCCCACGCCTTCAGGCGATCGAAACAGCGCCGGCAGTTTGGAATTACTGCCCCAACCACCCGCCAGACCGTGAACCTTCACAAAATAAACACCTCTGTTTTTGAAAATCGGCGTTCTTGCCGCATCGCCTTCTTCGACCGCCGTGCGTAAAATAGAATAAGGTTCGCGATATATGCTAAGGAACAGTCCTGAATTTAGATGCCGAATTAAAAGCCCGGCATTTTGAAAATGCCGGACTTTTCTGAACGGCAACCGGTATCTTATTTCAGGACTGGTCCTCAGCCGAGCAGTCCAAGACCAACTTTCCATTCCTACTTTCGAGGTGACTGAACAACGTGCAAGACCGCGTGCAAAGCGTAGCCAGCGAAGCGACTATCTTGGTTCGCTTGCTGCCGCCGGGAGGCGATGGTTTTCAAGATCCCTTCGCTGAATTGGAGGGCTTGGCGAAAACCGCCGGCGCTCGCGTGGTGGGGCGGTTGTCGCAACAGCGAGAACGGCCTCACCCCGCCACTTATCTGGGCAAGGGGAAAGTCGAGGAGTTGGAGCAACTTGTCAAGCATCATGACGCCGACGCAGTGCTCTTCGACAACGACCTCGCGCCCGCTCAAACGCGCAATCTGGAAAAGGCGCTGGATGTCAAGGTGCTTGATCGCACCGAAGTCATTCTCGATATTTTTTCCACGCACGCCCAGACCATCGAATCGCGGTTGGCGGTCGAACTGGCGCAACTCGAATACGCCTTGCCACGCTTAAAACGAATGTGGACCCACCTCTCCCGCTTGAAAATGGGAATCGGCATGCGGGGCCCCGGTGAAAAGCAATTAGAGACCGACCGCCGCCTCGTCGAAAAACGCATTCACGACCTACGCACGCAGTTGGGCGAATTCGAACGGCGCAAAGAGCGGCAAGTTAGCGGACGCCGCGGCTTCATGAGCATCTCGCTGGTGGGCTACACAAACGCCGGCAAGAGCACGCTGATGAACGCCATGACAGCAGCCGATGTCGTCGTCGAAGATAAACTCTTCGCCACGCTCGACACCCGCACCCGGCGCTGGCAGTTGCCCAACTGGGGCCCAGTGCTGCTCAGCGATACAGTCGGCTTCATTCGCGATCTGCCGCACTCCCTGATCGCCAGTTTTAAGGCCACCTTGGAAGAGACCCGCCAGGCGGATCTGCTCTTGCACGTGGCCGACGCCAGCAATCCTGAAGTGTACGAGCAGATTGCGGCGGTTTATTCGGTGCTGGAAGAGCTTGGCGTGGAAGCCAAGGATACGCTGCTCGTTTTGAACAAAGTCGATGCCGAAGGGGCCGCTGACCGCGTGCATAGCCTGCTGAACCGTTACCCGCATGCGATCGCGATCAGCGCCAAGGAAAAACAGGGAATCAGCGAATTGGCGCACGCCGTTAGCGCAGCGCTCAGCCGCTCGTTTCAAGATGTCGACGTCGAAACGAGCGTCTCGAACGGCAAGCTCATGGCGTACATGGCGGCTCACGGCGAAGTGCTTTCCAAGCGGTATTCCGAGGAACGCGTGATTATGCATTGCCGCATTCCCGAGGCCTATTTGAATCGTATTCAAGATGACGAAGACGTCTCGATTCGCCGTCGCGATACGCCCTGCAATATTGTGGGCAACGAGGATAGTACGTCCGACGATTCACCGCCCGACACGATTGAAGAAGTGGCCTAACCAACATGACGCGTCGGTCGATTGCTGGGAAACGAGTGCTCGTCACGGGCGCATCAAGCGGCATCGGTCGCGCACTCTGCCTGGAATTGGCGCAGCGCGGCGCGCAGGTATTGGCCTTCGCCCGGCGCGGCGAGCGTTTGCAATCGCTACGGAGCGAGATTGAATCCGGCGGGCGCCGCTTGGCCTATCTCGCCGGAGATATTACCTTTCCTCCAGATCGCGCCGCGCTGCTCGCAACAGCGCAAGAATCGCTGGGCGGGCTTGATATTCTCATCAACAACGCCGGCATTGGCGGATGGGGCTCGTTTGCCGAAGCCGACCAGGAGCGTCTGCGGCGCATCATGGAAGTAAATTTTTTCGCGCCCGTGGAGTTGATTCGCGATGCGCTGCCGCTGTTGCGCGAGGGCCGGCGGCCCTTGATCGTGAATGTTTGTTCCGTGTTGGGGCACCGGGCGGTTCCGAAAAAAAGCGAATACTGCGCCAGCAAGTTCGCCTTGCACGGCTTCAGCGACGCGCTCCGCGCGGAATTGGCCAGCGATTCTATCGACGTTCTACTGGTCAGCCCCAGTACGACCAAGAGCGAGTTTTTCGAGCAGGCCGGTGGCCAAGACCCATCCTCGCTCGCGCGCCGCGCCATGCCGGCCAGTGTTGTGGCTCGAAAATCGATCAGGGCCATGGAGCAAGGGCGGCACGAAATCCTACTCCCGACCAGCGGCAAGCTATTTGTTTGGCTCGACCGCTTGGCGCCCTGGCTGGCCGATAAAATCATGGCCCGATACGGCTGATTGCACAGCCGCCGGGGCGGCCCCCTTTCGACGACCTTGAGCGGAGGTCTTCGGCGCTCCGCTTTGCCTCGCTTGCAGCGACGCGCGTCGGCCGGGGGAATCGAACTGGAATCAGCCATTACAATCTGGAGTCAGCCATTACAATTCCAGAAAATCACAAAGTAAGGGCCGTTCGAGCAATCGTTGTCGCCTTTTCTCTGCGGAAGGCGACGACCGAACCACTTTTCCTCGAAAGCTCGTAGGTGTCTTTCGGGCAATCGTTTTGAAACGCGGCGCGGTGTGCAGCCGGCTTTGTCATTTTTTCTTCGTCAGCGGAATGCGAATCGACAAACCCACGATTCGGTCGGAGGTGGAGGTCACGCCGAAGGTTCCGTCGCAACTCAGGCAACCGGCGGTGAGGGGAATGCCCTCGGCGCGAAGATAGACGCCGTCTTCGACTTTCTCGTACTCCTCTTTTCCCTTGGACAAGGCCCTGGCGGCTTCTTTTTCAAAGTCGTCTTGAGGTTTGTGGTCGATGCTCATGGCTTTCGCATTGACTGCGAACCAGCGGGCGTTGATTTTCGACTCACGCGCGATCTGGGCAAACACATCTTCCATGGCGCGGGCCGGAATGGTGGACCGATCGTCGAGGAAATAGCGATGGTGCATGACATCCAACGTAGCGGCGTAAATGTTATGCACCAACTTGGCGCGTTCGCGGGCGGCTTCGACACTCAGCGTCGCTCCTTCCCCTGCCGGCGTCCGGGGCGATTTGACCTCTTTTTTCGCCGCTGCTTCCTTGGCGCCGGTGACCGCTTCGCCCGCCATGGCCACGGAAAACGCCGCTGTAAGGAAAAACGCCGCTGTAACGGAAAACACCAGCACGACCGAAACGGCCGTCAGGCGGCAAAGCACACTCCAGATTCGAGAACGCATATTCATAACTCCTGTTGAGGTCATTCGGTGGCGGCCGCGCCGGTATCGAGAGTGGCCGGGCTGGAGGCTGTTTTCGATTCTTCGGTCGGTTTTTTGGCGGTTCGTTTTTCGAGGGTCCAATATTCGGGCAGGTTTTTCTTCGTGTCGCGCAGTATTTCCAAGATCGCCCGCCGATCGGTTTTGCTCAGGTGGGCGAAAGCAGCGGTTGTGTCTTCGCCGGTGAGCACCTGCCAGAGCCGCAGGTAAACGTCTTCCAGAAGCGGCGGCGGCAGTTTGTTAAAGGCCTTGGAATAGATCAGGTAACTGCAAGGATACTTGAACAAGCGAGTGGTTAAGTCGAATTGGCGAAGCGAACGACCTTGCTTGTCGAAAGGACCGCGAGCGGCGAACTCCTTGGTGAATCCTGAGAGGCCGGAAACGGGCGAGGTGAGACTGATTTCCTCGGCGAAGAGCAAGTGCTTGACCACGGGTTCGGCCGCGGAATGGAGCCGGCGCGTGGTGGCGTCGGACCGATGCGAAGTGGGCCGCTCCATCATTTCGTTCATGACGTCGCCGTCTCGCAGCGCGAGCAGCCCGGAAAAATTGGCCCGCGTGATGCGATTTTGCATATTCACCTGATGCTCCATGACCATCAGGGCGACAATATCGCTGTACGGTTTCAGGTAAGGATCGGTCTCGAACCATTGGCTCAAATCGTGTGCGTTGGCGCCTTTTTCGGTATCGAGGTTTTCCGGGTCGTCCGACTGGCGCACCAACAGATTGCCCAAGTGGCGTTGGGCGCCATGCTCCCCCGAAACATACCAGCCGCCCCAACGCTCCTTGAGCGGACTGCTGTGGTCGCTCAAATACGTGCCGGCGCTGAAAATGGGCAAACCATCGGGACCGGTGTACACCGACCGAACCAAATGTCCGGGAACGCCGCGCGTCAGCGATGAGCTGTGGCATTGCAAACACTCATACGTGCGACGCTTAAACGCCGGCGCCTCTGTTTTGTGCTGGTCGAGCGAATAAAAATTGGCGCCCAGTCGAGGATCAACCGACGAAACTTCAACCACTTTGCCGCCCTGCACCCAGCCGATGTAAACGTCGTCGTTAAAATAAACCGCGCGCGGCGTTCGCGGCGATATGTTCCTCACCTGGAAACTCGTTTTGGAATATACGAGCACCTGCGACGACTGCGGCACGTCAAGCTGCTTCAACACCGACTCCAAATATCCATGCTTCCGATCGAAGTGTAATTTCACTTCGCCGGCGTCGAGTTTTTTTTGGAGTTGGGAAATCGGATCGTTGACCGACGTTTTAAGATAATTGATCGGCGGCTGCTCGATCGCGAACTGCCCCCAAACGGGAGTCGAGGTTAATCCGACGACGACCAACGCCAGCACGACCGTTTGAATCGTCCGTTGCGTGATGCTGTTCAGGCCCGACGATGTTTTCATGACATTTCCTCTTGAGGCAGTCCACGGTTTTTTTCCAGAGGTCGTGAAAGGGCAAGTTACTGGATGTTTCGTAAAAAAAACCCGGCATTTTGACCATGCCGGGCTTTTCATCCGGCGAGCAACTTTCGGGCGGCTTTCAATCTGACTTTCTATATCTAGATCGTTATATCTGGTATCGATCGTTGAGTCAAGGGGCGTAAGTCGCGGTTTGTGATTTTCAGGTGGCGGTTTGGTAGGATCAGGTGGCGGTTTGGTAGGATCGGGTGGAATGTAGGCGGAGGGGGCGGCGGGACCAGAAGCGGTCGAAGTCGTTGGTCTCGCTGATGTGGTCGGCGGT
>JAJRWU010000087.1 GCA_024276655.1 Planctomycetota bacterium | reverse complement strand
TTGTTGGGGTCGAAAACAGCGACCGGAGTATCGGTCCGATTCCAAGTATTTCGCGCACTAAAGGTGGGATCGAAACGGGCGTTCGCTTCGTCGATTCCGGCATTCGCGATGGCCGGGTCGTAGATGGTGCGTCCGCTGGAAACGGCCGTAACGCCAGCTAGAACCCGCACCACTTCCGAATTTTCCAGGCCAATGCGGAGTGCGTCGTCGAGGGTGAGCCGCCGTACGGGGATTTTATCGAAATTTCGCTGGACTGTCGGCGGCGTGGGCGAATCGGGCAACCGCCGCATGCCAAATGCGTTCGCCGGGCGCACCACGATATCGCGCTGCTCCGGAAAGATAACTCGGGAAACCCTTTGCGCATGGGCAATATTTGCCAGCCCCTGGCAAATCCCAAATAAAACGGTCACGGCCAATAAAACAGAGTGTTTTCCCATACCCTAACAATTCGACCAGCAACGCGCATTGTGCTGATTATTCTCAGGGAATCGATGGGAATCATTCCTCTATTTCGTCTGGAGGTTCCGAATGTAACGATTGCAGGGCCTGTTCGAAGTCGGTGGTGTCGGTCACGATGTTGCCATCGCGGAGCACTAACTTGCGTTCGGCGTGCCGCGCCACCTCTTGTTCGTGCGTGACCAGAATCACCGTGATATTATTTTCAATATTCAGTTTACGAAAAAGTTCGATCACATCGCGGCTGGTTCGCGTGTCGAGGTTGCCGGTCGGTTCATCTCCCATGAGAATCGCCGGGCGATTGATCAAGGCCCGCGCAATCGCGACCCGCTGCTGCTGCCCGCCTGAAAGCTGGCTGGGATGATGATCGAGACGGTCGCCCAGGCCGACCATTTGCAACATATCCATCGCCCGCGTGCGACGCTCGGCGCCGGTAATTCCCTTGGCGTACAGCAGCGGCAACTCAACATTTTCCATGGCCGACGTACGGTTCAGCAGGTTGAAATTCTGGAACACAAAGCCGATCTTCCGGTTGCGGACCCGGGCGCGGCCATCCCGCGACATTTCCGCCATTTCCTCGCCGTCCAGCAGGTAGCTCCCCGAAGTTGGCCGATCAAGGCAACCCAGCGTGTTCATGAGCGTCGACTTGCCCGAACCCGAAGGGCCGATCAAGGCCACGAACTCAGCGGTTTCCATCGAGAGCGTCGTGCTGCGCAAGGCATACACTTTCACTTCGCCCAGGTCGTAGGTTTTGGTGATATCACGAAGCTCAATCAATGCCATGGCGCCTAGTCCAGATAGGAGGGGAAGTCGAACGGCCTTGGGGATCGTTCTTCCACAAGTTACCGGATGTCGATGAGAAAATCTCGGCATTTTGAAAATGCTCCGATTTTATTCAGACGTCGACTCGAAACGACGAAATCGGGAACGCATTTCCCGCTCATTTGTGCTTGACGTCGCCCCTTATTATGGTGATACTAACCGTTCACACAGTGGACCCGGTCCCGCCAGAATTTCCCACCACCGCCAACGTTCCCGCCTCGCGCTGCCTTCCCGGCGACTTTTCTCCTGCCGCCGGGAGCCACGCTCTATTACCATTCGCCATGACCACGCCACGCCACAACATTGCGCGTCTGCTGCCGATTGGCTTCGCGGCGCTGTTCTTGGCCGGTTGTGGACGCCTCGACGCCAACCTTCCCGATTCGTTCGAACTCGTCGTGGCGAAGTTGGCAAGGGAAGCGCCGCCACGACAACAGGCAACGCCTTGGGGAGAATGGCGCGGAGGCGAACTGCAAGGCGCGGCGCCCGGCGTGAATTATCCCGTGCAATGGTCGGGCCATGAGCTGGCGGGCAATGAACATATCGTCTGGAGCACCGAGATTAACGGTCTGGGGCATTCCTCGCCCGTGCTCACAAAAGACAGCCTGTTTCTCACCACAGACACCTTCCAGGCGGGCGAAAAATCGTTGACGCTGGTTTGTCTGGACCGGCAATCAGGCGCCATTCGTTGGAAACGCGCCGTGGCTGCCTCCAAGGGAAACTCACATGGCAAGAATGGCCACGCCTCGGCCACCGTGGCCACCAACGGCAAGTTGGTGTTCGCTTCGTTTGGACCAGCCGGCCTTTATTGTTTCGACGTTGCGGGCAACTTTCACTGGCATGTGGAGGCGGGCAACATCCGGCAAAAGTGGGGCTTCGCTTCGAGCCCCGTGTTGTATCAAGACCTACTGATTTTACTGAACGACAGCCAGGCCGAATCGTATCTCGCGGCTTATGAGCAATCGACCGGCCGACAAGTTTGGAAAACCAAGCGAGAAAGCCAAGGCAGTTGGACAACGCCCTTGCTGATTGCCGCCGGGGAAAAGTCGGCATCGCGCAAGGGCGCGCCAGCGCGTTCGCAGTTGATTGTCAATGGCGGCGGCGCCGACGGCGCGCCCGGCGCGGTTACTTCGTACGACCCGCGCACCGGCTCGCAAATTTGGCGCGTGACGGGAACCTCGGATATTGCTTGTCCGACCGCGCTCTACGCCGATGGCCATGTGATCAGCATGAGCGGCGGCAACGGCCCCATCATCGCGATTCGCGCCAACGGTTCGGGCGATGTGACCAAAACACACATTGCTTGGCGGCATCCGGTGGGCGGTCCTTATGTTCCGACCGGCTTGGCGTTGGAAGGGCGTTTGTTTGTATTGTCGGACGGTGGCCGGGTGAGTTGCCATCGATTATCCGATGGCGAACTACTGTGGCGAGAACGCTTGCGGGGCAACTTCACGGCAAGTTTGGTCGCCGCCGACGGAAACATTTACGCCGTGAGCGAAACCGGCAATGTCTCGGTGTTCGCCGCCGCCAATACGTTCACTTTGCTCGGCGCCAGCCACATGCACCAGCGTTGTCTGGCGACGCCCGCCCTGGCCGATGGCATGCTTTTCATTCGCACCACCGAACGGCTGTTTTGCATCGCCCAGCCGGCGCCGATTCATGTGGCCTCGACGCCGCCAGCCAACGAACAACCAGCGGCGGCTATTGCCCAAGCAGAGTTGACGGAATAGCGGGTTAGGACTGGTCTGGAAATAATTTTTCGTTACAAGCCGGAGGCTTGCCAGCCATTAGTCAGCGCAGCGCCACCGCCGGTATCGACCGCGCAATAACTCCCGCATCCCGGTGGGATGCGAGGATGCAGCGGTTGGAACGGCGGCCATCGGCGGCGCCACATTGCCGACGCCGCTAGCATCCTTTCAGGATATGAAATCAAATACGCCTGACCTCAGCCTTGCTCGCATCTGAAAAACACGGAATCGTTCTTGGACAGGTACTAAGCATCGAGCGGAAAATTAGTGTCGTAGCCATGCTCGCCAGAGCGTGGGATGGTTCACCGCTCACCCACCGTCTGGCGACGATGGCTACACAAATGCGACCGTTATTTATCGAGCGGTGCTAAGCATGGGCCGGGAGCGTGTCCGATTTACTTGTGTGATGAGCGCTAAAGAAAAAGTTAGGAATGGTTCGTTCGCGCCGCTAGATGCGAAATACCTGGCGTTGCTCTTCGATTTCATCGAGTTGGTGCAATTGCCCGGCGCCGCTGCCCGGGCAAGATTCGCAAGTTTGCGCCCAGGCTTCCGGTGTTCGTAGGTTCGATTCCCAAAACGGCCAAGTGCGGCACTGACGAGGACGCGCCGAATATACGCCGCAGCGGCGAGATGCGTTGTCGAAGAACACACAATCGCCGTTGGGAAACTCCTTCAAACTCTTGCGGACGCCAATCTTGCGAACGTAAAGGTCTTCAAACTGATCGACGTCTTCGGCGGCGACCAATTCAGTCATGGCGGCAATTTCAGCCTTGTTCACCCAAACATAGCCGGGTTCGCCGGTGCAGCAATCGCCGCATTCGCTACAGGTGAATTGAAGCCCGTCTTTGTACCAAGGTTGTTTCGGCGGTTGTTTCGGCATAGCCTCTTCTCCCGTAGTCGCTTCATGTTTTAGAGGGAAGACGCCGCCAGTTCGGCCACGGCGTCGACGGCGGTATTCACATCATCGGCTGACGAAAAATGCCCCACGCTCAAGCGAACCAAGCCGCCCGTTTGCAGCGTATTGAAGGCTTGGTGCATTAAAGGCGCACAGTGAATGCCGGGACGCGTCTGTACGTAATGCACGCTGTCGAGCAGTGCGGCCACTTCACGCGAATCGTAACTAGCAACCGAAATGCTCACAACACCCAAGCGGTTGCCGCCGGAATTCGGCCCATACACCCGCACGCCAGGAATCGAACAGAGCCCATCGCAGATTTGGCGAGTGAGGATGTTTCCCGGCGTTGGCGTCTCTTTCGCGGACGCCTCTCCGGCCGCCCTTTGTGAAAGGAATTTTAGCCCGGCCCCCAGGCCGATAATGGCCGGCACGTTCAGGTTCCCCGACTCAAACCGGTCGGGCAACGAATCCGGCTGTTGGTCGGTTTCACTCGCCGTGCCTGTTCCGCCTTGGCGAATGGTCGTGATGTGGCCGTCGGTTTTTTCTCCCAGATAAAGAATGCCGCAACCGAGCGGACCCAGCAAGCCTTTGTGTCCCGGCGCGGCTACAAAATCGGCTTGGCAGTTGCGAACACTCAGCGGCAAATGCCCCAGCGACTGCGCGGCGTCGATTAAATAAAAGGCGCCGTGTTCGCGCGCCATGCGGCCGACCTCTTCAATCGGCTGGACAGCGCCGCTCACATTCGAGACATGGCCAAGAATGAACAAACGCGTTTGCGGTTTGAGAGCCGCGGCGAAATCGGCAGGATCGATAAAACCTTGGCCATCGCAGCGTATGCGCGAGACGCTAATTCTGTTTTCGCGTTCGAGCTCGCGCAGCGGCCGGAGAACGGAGTTGTGCTCCGTTACGGTGGTGATCACATGATCGCCCTCGCGCAGCAGGCCGTGAATCGCGATGTTTAGCGAATCGGTGCCGTTGCCGGTAAAGATGATCCGAGACGGGTCGCTGACGCCAAGCAACTCCGCGGCCCGGCGGCGAGTTTCGGCAACCAACCGCTCGACTTCCACCGCCTCCCGATAGACGCCGCGTCCGGCCGGCGCTCCCAGTGTTCGCTGGTAGTGATCGACCGCTTCGTACACGGCGTTTGGTTTCGGCCAACTCGTAGCGGCGTTGTCTAAATAGATGCGACCTTCTGACATGGTCGTATTTTACGCGCTCGGCGGAGCGCGTCTAGCACTCGCCGTAGGGTTGGCGTTCAGCCTTCAGGCTTTTTTCACAATCGGACCTTCGCCAATTTTAGGCGAGCGGCGGAAAAGAATTTACCGTTCGATGAGGACGGCCCTCCCTCTCTTCTTACGGTATGTTTTCATCCACCGCTCGCCGCACCAGCTGTCGTTTCTGTTCCTGTTGGCCGAAGGCCTTATTCATATCCTGCAAGATGACGGGTGAACTTGGCCTTCGGCCAAGATGAGAACCGTTTTTTTCCCATCCTGGGGCGATGCCCCTTGGCTACGATGACCTTGGCCTTCGGCCAAACAAAGCACTGTCGCCTTTCCTCCGCGACAGACGACGACAGGACACGCTTTTTTTGAACGCTCGTTACTCGGCTTTGGCGTCCATGCGGCAGATGCGCAGGTGGCCGTCGTGGTGTGCGGTGGCGAGGTGGAGGGCGTCGCTGGAGAGGTCCAAATCGCGGGCGGTGTTGGGGAGCTTGAACTGATGGAACTCTTCTTTCCCGTCGCTCTTCCAGAAAAGCAAAAAGCCGCCGCTGCCGCCTCCGGAAGCACCGATGACGAATCCTTCCGGGTGCAAGGCGACTCCCCAGGCAACGCCTTTCAGCTTGCGTTTGGACAGATGTTCGATGGTCTGTTCGCCTTTTTCCCAGTCGAATTCCACCACCGCCGGGTTCCCGATGCCGGCGAAGGCGTTGGTCACGTTGGTAATGCCGCTGCAAGCCAGCCGTTTGCCGTCGGCGCTGAACACCATGCCACGAAAGCCGCCGTGGTGCGCTTTGAAAACGGTGTCGTATTTAACCAGCGATTCCGCCTTCCATTGCCGCAGCCGTTCGCCGGTTTCAACATCCCAGTGCATCACATGCGACATCAAATCGCTACTGGCCAGATGTTTGCCGTTGGGGTGAAACACCACGCTGTAAATATGCGATTCATGGCCGGGTATTTCCCGCACCAAGTCGCCATTCTCCATGCTCCATAAACGGATGATGAGGTCGTTGCCGGCCGACGCCAAAAGTTTGTTGTCGGGGCTGACGGCCACCGAGCGGGCCCAACCGGCGTGCCCTTCAACGATGCGAATGGGCTCCGGTTTTTCCGCCGCCGCGGGCCACCAAATGAGGCGGCCATCGTAACCGGCGGTGACCAAAGTTTCGCCGTCAGGGCTGAAGGCCATTCCCCGCACCCAGGCGTTCACGGCGGCTAGTTCCGTTTTGACACCGGTTGCCGGCTCCCAACGCCACACGCGAAAGTCTTGCGCACCGGCGAAAACGAAGCGGCCGCTGGGGTCGAACCGGCAGGAGATCAGCGGGCTGTCATGCGTTAAGTCGTACGCGACGTGCGTTTTGGTTACGTCCACTGAATTCGTCTTTTTTGAGGAGGGGTTTTTTAGCGGGGCGGCGAACTTCGGAGGGGCCGCGAAGCGGAGGAATGTCTAAGGATCGCTCGATAAATAACTGTCGCATTTGTGTAGCCATCGTCCGCATTTGTGTAGCCATCGTCGCCAGACGGTGGGTGAGCGGTGAACCATCCCACGCTCTGGCGAGCATGGCTACGACACTAATTTTCCGCTCGATGCTAACCCAGTCGTTCGAGCTTCGAGATGCGGCCCGTCGCGACCCATTCCGCCACGAAAATATTGCCTTCGCCATCGAAGCAGGCGTCGTGAGGATGGACAAAACGGCCCTCTCGCCAATCATGAGGACTACGGCGAATGCCGAATTTTTTATCGGCGCGAATGCGGGCGGAATCGTCGCCCAGTCGGGCAACCACTTTGTTGTTTTCATCCAGCAAGGTCAGCCGAGCGTACAGTTCGGGAACCACCATCAGGTTTTCAAACGTGTCGATATTGGCGGGCAAACCATAGCCGCCCAGCGTGGTGATGTACTTGCCTTCCAGCGAAAGGTATTGCAGCGTATGGTTGGCTCGGTCGGCGATCACGATTTCCGGCTCTCTGCCGGGGCGGTTGTCGATCCAGATGCCGTGCGGGGTTTGGAATTTCCCCTGGCCGTCGCCCGGTCCGCCGAAGGCCGATTTCCAATTACCGTGGCGGTCGTAGCGATGAATGAAAAAGGAGCCGTATCCGTCGGCCAGGAAAAAATCGCCATCGGGCAGGAAGGCGAAATTAGTGGGCAGGAAACGGTCGCGTCCCCAAACTTTTTCCGGCTTCGAGGCTTCACCTTCCGCGTACACGCCCGACTCCATCGGCGCGAACTTGCTCCACACCACTTCGCCCTTGAGGTCGAGTTTGGCGAACGTTTTCAAATGTTGGTACGCGCAAACATACAGAAATTCCTGGCCGTCTTCCTGGCGAACTTCAATCCCGTGGCCGCCGCCCTGGAACTGCTCGCCGAACGCCCGGACGAAACGCCCCTCTGGGTCGAACACAAAAATAGAGGGGTGATCGGCTTTTTCTTTTTGACCTTCGTGGATGACATACAAATTCCCGGCTTTATCGACTGCCACATTATGCGTGGTTTGCCAGTTGTATTTGTCGGGAAGTTCGGGCCAGGCGTGTTTGATTCGGTAGCGGTAATCGCCTTCGCCAACAATCGTCGAGGAGCCCGATTTATTGGCCGTGACAATCGCCGGCGCCGAGAGCGCCGCGGCAGCGCCGACCGCCGAGGTCGCCAAAAAGTTGCGACGCGTAAGAGAGCCGTTTTGACGTCGGGCCATGTTCTTTTTCTCCAACCAAGGGAAATAACCGTGCTTCGACAACCGCCAACTTGCACTGCCCGTATAAAAGTCTTGCTCAAAGCAAGGCAAACGCCAACGGAAGGGGATTCTTTTCTCGCTGCCCATTCTACCCGACCGGACGCACAATCAAAATCATTATCTTCCCGAGAAGCGGCAAAATATTCCGAACCGGCGCCAGTGAACCATGATGTGCGAACCATGACCTGCAAAACATGGCGGGCGAAACTCTGCTGGCGCCGTAAATTTCCAACCGATGTTTAGATCGACGTTTAGATCGTCAGCACACGATCGCGCGCGGCTATTTGCCATTCGCCGACGAGCTGGCCGCCTTCGATCACGTAGGCCGATTTATGCAGGGCGGATGTCGGGCAGATATGCCTTGGAATGGCCAGCAGCGCGTCGCCGGGTTGGAACGCATCGGCGTTGGAGGTTTCAAGGACGAGGTGCTCTTCGTTTTGCAGCACCTCTTGCGCGTCGGGCAAATCGGGAAAGGCCAGCCTGTGGCCAGCGGGAGGATCGGAAGCCACTGCTTTGTAGCCCAGATCTAACGTGATCCGATTACCGACCGGCTGGCTGATCACGCGGGAAAGAATCAAAGCCGCCGGCGTGAAAGCGAGGTCTGGAAACATCTGGCCGTAACCGACGTCATGATAGATACACGTGCCAGGACTCAACTCCAAGCCGCCAGTTTTTGATTCGCCGGTATCCGATTCGCCGGCTTCCGCCGCGTCTTCGCCGAGTGTGGCGAAGATCGGAAACGAGCCCGTCCCGCCAGCCACGATGCGTTTCGATGTCCAACCCAGGGGCGTTAAACGATCTTGAAAGGCGAGCGTTTCGGCCCAGACTTTTTTGACGGCCGCAGTCCGCTCGGCAAGGTCGGTTTGGTGGTTTTGGCCATCGTAAAGATGAAGGCCGCCGGGCGTCACGCCGGGCGTCTCGATCATTGCCCGGCAAACGTTCAGTGCGGCCTCTCCCGGCGGAAGGCCGGTGCGATGCTGGCCGGTGTCGAGGTCGAAGAGAACTTCAACCGTGGTGTTTGCGGCGTGCATGGCGTCGGCCAACGCGGCCAACGGCGCGAGGTGATCGGCTGTCACGCAAAGTTGAACATCGGGCCAGCGCTGCCGAAACGTCACCGCGCGTTCGATGTTAGGACCCACCAGCGAATACGCCAAAAAGATATCCTGGACGCCGCAAGCGGCCAGCATTTCCGCTTCGGCGAACGTGGCGCATTTGTGTTTGGTAATGCCCGCCGCCAATTGCAGGGCGATGATTTCGCGCGTTTTGTGCGTCTTGCAGTGGGGACGCAAACGGCTGGGGCCGCCGGCAATGTGCAGCATTTGGCCGAGATTTGCCTCGACCCGTTCGCGGAAGATCACGATCGAAGGCGAAAGGATGCCGCGAATATCGGCGATGCAATATTTGCCGCCGTCGGCCGACAACGAAATAGCAGGCGTATTCACCACGACGATTCTTTCGACTACCAAGAGCGCCACAACACGAGCAATTGCCGCCAATCGCTTGGGACCAGTCCAGAAATAAGTTACCGGTTGTCGTTCAAAAAAGCTCGGCATTTTCAAAATGCCGAGCTTTTAATTCGGCGTGTCAATTCAGGACGGTTCCCTAGGGTTCACAGGTTTTCATGGCTGCGAAACCGGCGGGCGTCAGGGAGTAGGCGCCTTTGAATTGTTCTTTAACGAGAAAATCCTTTTTCGTTAAACGCTGGAGCGCCGATTTGTTTTTCTCCAGATTAGGGCCGAAGAAGCATAACATTTCTCCCGGCGTGACCTGATATTGTCGGAACGTGCGCAAGGCTGTTTTTTCTGATGGCGACAACAAAGCTTTCTCCCACGTAAAGGCTCGAACGACTTGCCGAGATGCAACCCACAGGGCGATCTAGGTAACAACGCCGCTGCGAACCAAGGCGTTCGTTTGATTGCAACTGCTACATCAGCTTTGCTCAATGGCCACCGGCGACGCGCGGCCGTTTCTTTTTTTGGTTGTTCGATGTCTTGGAATATCGCCGACGTTTTCCATTGACGGCGCCCGCTTGCGGCGGCTTCGCGCTACGTCGGCCACGCGGCCTGGAACGTTGTTGCTTTGACGCCTGCTGCTGGCCGTCCTGCCTTGCCGCCTGTTCGGCAGCCACACTCGCCGTGTCGACGTTCATTGTATCGACTTCATTCGCGTTCGGCTGCGCTGTCGAAGGAGAAACAACCCCCGCCGGCTGATTTTCCGCCAATGCGGGCATTTTCTCAACGGGGACAACCTGCCCGGTCAACCGTTCGATCAGGCGAAGTTGGCGGCGTTAATCGCGGCCGCAAAACGAGACGGCCTTCCCCGAAGCGCCCGCTCGCGCCGTGCGGCCGATGCGATGGACATAAGTTTCGGGGCAATCCGGTAGGTCGTAATTGATGACATGCGAAACGTCTGAAAAATCGAGACCCCGCGCGGCCAAGTCGGTGGCCACGAGAACGGGCGGGCGATTGGAGCCGAATTCGCGAATCACGGCTTGGCGGCGGGCTTGGCTCTTGTTGCCATGAATCGCCATCGCCCGGATGCCGTCCCGTTCCAAGCAGCGGGCGATTTTGTCGGCCCCGCGCTTCGTGCGAGAAAAAACGAGTGTCTTGGTGCGGCTGGTTTCCAGGAGAAAACGAGTGAGCGTGGCCGCCTTATGGCGCGGCTCCACAAAATAAACGGCTTGCGATACGCGTTCCGGCGTCGACGCGACCGGCGCCACATGCACCTCAGCCGGCCGACGCAGCCATTGCCGCGACAACTCGCGGATTTTGGGCGGCATGGTGGCGGAGAACATGAGTGTTTGCCGACGATTGGGCGCCAGCGCGATAATCTTACGCAGGTCGTGAATGAAGCCCATGTCGAGCATCTGGTCGGCTTCGTCGAGAATCAAAATTTCCACCGAGGCGAGGTCAATGAAGCCTTGCCCGATCAAATCCAACAGACGGCCCGGCGTGGCGACCAGAATATCGACGCCGGCCTGCAAGGCCCGAACTTGCGGCCCCTGCCGGACCCCGCCGTAAATGACAGTGTGGCGGAGGTCGGTGAACTTGCCGTAGGTCCCAAAACTTTCAGCAATTTGTCCGGCCAATTCACGCGTCGGCGCCAGAGTGAGACTGCGAATAACTCGCCGGCCCGAACGCCGCCGCCGCCGCGCCACACCGGTGGGCTCGTGGTTGGAATCCAATAATTGTTGCAACGTTGGCAAGGCAAACGCCGCTGTCTTGCCGGTTCCCGTTTGAGCGCAGCCGATCATATCGCGCCCCTTGAGAAGATGCGGAATCGCTTGCTCTTGGATGGGAGTCGCGTCTTGATAACCCACAGATTCAAGACTTCGCAGCAGCGGGTCACAGAGAGACATACACTCAAACTTCATAAAACTTCCTTACTTTCGACGAGGGGCCGCCTGGATTGGAACCGGATCGCGATTGCCACTGGCCCATGGGCCAACCCTATGCAACGAATCTTCGGCCTGACCTTTAGAACGAGACCAGCAGATAGGAAAGCATCAACGCAATCAGGAGCAAGAGAATCAGTCGCGGTCGAAAGCAAGAATCAGGACGCTCACGCAAAGCCGACTTAACGGAAGGCCCATTGGCCCGCGGCGTCACAAATGGCGGCAATTTGAAATTATTGGCCGCGGTTTTGAAGTTAGCAGTCTCGAAGTTGAATGAACACGGCGCAAACGCGCGCCGGTCTCGCACCTAGTTATTGCCTGTAGTGTAGCAGCTGTGGGCGTGGCGTCAATGCCGCGCATCGGCCGGCAAACGTGCGGAAAACGTATTAGGCGGCATCGCGGTGGCGTCCGCGAACCTTTTCAAATCGATGGCCTTGGAAGGCCATCGTACGCTAGGACAAGCGCCGTGTTGGTTTTTTGTAATCGCCTTTCGCGCCGCTCGTGAGGCAGTTCCGAATCTTGCTTTGTGTCGCGTGCGGTTGCGGGGCGCGGCGGCAATCTGCATACTTGAATGCCTCAATTCGAACTCTCGGCACACCGTATCCAGCGTTGTTTCGCAAGTATCACTCCCCTTAAAGAGCAGCAACAGCATGTCTCGCTTCTTGAGCCGCCGCGATAAATTGCGGCGCGCGGTGCGCCGCAATTCGGCCGACGCCCTGTTGGTGACGAACTTCACGAATGTCACCTACCTGACAGGATTCACCGGCGACGACAGTTACCTGCTGGTCGGCGCGAAACAAGATCTTCTCATCAGCGACTCTCGTTATACGGAGCAAATCGAGTAAGAGTGCCCCGAACTCAATGTTCACGAGCGTCCCATTGCCGAGTCGATGTTGCAGGCGGTCGCGAATGCAACCGCAGCCGCAAAAATCGGCGCCTTGGGCGTGGAAGGTTCGTCGATGACGGTCGAATTGCATGAGCATCTGGGAAAAGAGCTGCCCAAAACAACGCTCGTTTCGACGATTGGATTGGTCGAGGCGCTGCGGGAAATCAAAGACAAAGAAGAAATAGCCGAGCTTCAAGAGGCGGTTTGGCTGGCGGAAAAAGCGTTTGAGGTCATTCGGGCTTCGCTGCGTCCCGAGCAAACGGAACGGGAAATCGCGGCGAATATAGAGCACCAGATTCGCCAGTTTGGCGGAGAGGGATGCAGTTTCCCCCCGATTGTGGCGGTTGGCTCGCGAGCGGCATTGCCTCACGCGCAACCCACCGAGCGGCGCATTGGCGAAAGCGAGTTTGTTCTCATCGACTGGGGCGCTCAGGCGAGGCTGTATCGTAGCGACTTGACGAGGGTTTTGATGACCGGTAAGATATCGCCCAAAGTTCGAGATATATATAGAGTTGTGTTAAAAGCTAATCGTGCGGGGATTGACGCGGTCCGGCCTGGCGTGCTGATGAGCGAGGTTGATGCCGCGGCGCGCTGTGTGATCGAAAAAGCCGGTTATGGCAAACAGTTTGGTCATGGCCTGGGCCACGGTATTGGCCTTGACATCCACGAGGCGCCAAGGTTGAACAGCACGTCGAAACGTCCGCTCAAACCCGGCATGGTCGTTACAATTGAGCCCGGCATCTACCTGCCTGGAATTGGCGGGGTGCGCATCGAAGACGATGTCCTCGTGACGCGTGCCGGGAAAAAGGTGCTCACGACGTCCCCCAAAGATTTAGACGCGTGCCGTGTAAGTTAATACGGCACATATCACTTAAGTTACAACCTGAACACACTTTAGGTGCGATAAATGGCTGATTCGGGATCGGGTGCGGATGATGTTTTTGATGTCGAACGTATTCGGGTGCTCATTGAATTGATGAAAGAGCATGGGCTGTCGGAGTTGGATCTACAGCAGCAAGACCAAGCGATACGCTTGCGCCGCGAAGGCCCTCCGGCGCCGGGCATGGTTCTGCCGCCGGTGGCCGCCGCGCCGCTAGCGCCGGCGGTCGCGCCAGCGGAGCCCGAAGACGGTCCGAACATTGTCTATATCAAGAGCCCCATGGTGGGCACCTTGTACCTGAAGGCCAACCCCAACGCGGAGTTATTTGTGAAAGTGGGCGACCACGTGGGCGCCGAAACTACTGTCTGCATTATTGAGGCCATGAAGGTCTTTAACGAGATCCCGGCGGAGGTGTCTGGCCGCGTGATCGCGATTCTGGCCGACAACGAGGAGCCGGTCGATCATAACCGTCCGCTGTTCAAAATAGACACCAGCCAGTAGCGTCTCTCTATAGTCTGTTTGCCGCGACAGCGTCTCTCTTGTCTGCTTGCCGCGACAGCGAGTTCCCCGCCGCCCTGATTCCCGGAGCACTCGCCGGTTTTCCCACCGGCTATCGCCTGATGTACAACAGAATTTTAATTGCCAATCGCGGCGAAATAGCGTTGCGTATCATCCGAGCCTGCCGCGAGATGGGCATTGAAACCGTGGCGATTTTCAGCGAAGGCGATCGCGGCAGCGCTTACCTTGATTTGGCCGACGAAGCCTACTGCGTGGGCCCGGCGCAAAGTGCTCAGAGCTATCTGAAAATCGATCAGGTGATCAGCGCCGCAGAGGTGGGGAACGTCGAGGCGATTCACCCCGGTTACGGCTTCCTGGCCGAAAACGCTCATTTCAACGAAGTCTGTCGGAGTTGTAAAATTGACTTTATCGGTCCCTCTCCCGAAGCAATGGAAATGCTGGGTGATAAAAACGCCGCCCGAAGATTGGCCCGCAAAGCCAAGGTGCCGGTGGTGCCGGGCAGTCAGGGGTTGATCGAAGATGAAAAAGAGGCGGCCAAAATCGCCCACGAAATCGGCTTCCCGGTACTCATTAAGGCCACGGCGGGAGGCGGCGGCAAGGGCATGCGCGTGGCCGCGAACGATCTGGTCTTGAATACCGCCATCCAACAAGCCAGCGCCGAAGCCCAAGCCGCCTTTGGCAACGGCAGCGTCTATATCGAAAAATACATCGAACGCCCTCGGCATGTGGAGGTGCAGATTCTGGCCGATACTCACGGCAACGTGGTTCACCTCTGGGAGCGTGATTGCTCGACGCAACGTCGGCACCAGAAGTTGATCGAAGAGAGCCCGGCGCCGAATCTTCCCAGCGAAACCCAGGAGGCGATGTGCGAGGCGGCGGTCAGAATGATCAAAAACGCAAATTACTCCAACGCCGCCACCGTGGAGTTTATCGTCGACCAGGAAAACAACTTCTATTTTATCGAAGTGAACGCCCGCATTCAGGTCGAGCACCCCGTTTCGGAAATGGTCACGGGCGTCGACCTGATCAAATCGCAGATTCTGATCGCCGCCGGAGAACCGCTCCCCTTCACGCAAGACGACATATCGCTGCGCGGCGTTGCCATTGAGTGCCGCATCAACGCCGAAGATCCGCAACATAATTTCCGGCCATCGCCGGGCGTCATCAAATCGATGCATGTTCCCGGCGGTTTTGGCGTTCGCTTCGATTCGCACGCCCATACCGGCTACGTGGTGCCGCCGCATTACGATTCCATGATCGGAAAATTGATCGTCCATCAGCCGACGCGCGGCGAAGCAATCGCTTGTATGTTGCGCGCCCTCGATGAACTTCGCGTTGAAGGCATAAAAACGACCGTTCCATTTCACCGAGCGGTTATGCAGCATTCCGATTTCGTCGACGGCTGGGTCGACACCTCGTTCGTCGAACGGACTTTTCTGACGTAAAGCAGATTCCAACGCCCGCATGCGCGCTCAGCGCGACGTCTCTCCTTCCACTCGCGCGAGCAAATGTTCGACGGGCCGAGGGAAGACGCAAATCTTACTGATATTTGACAATAGGTAACCAACCAACATGACGAGAAGTCCGCTAGAACGGCCGGCGAGAATCGATTCCAACCTGCAACGCGTGGCGATTCTGTTCGCCGGCGGACCGGCGCCCGCCGCCAACGCCGTTATTTCCACCGCAGCGGTTTCGTTTCTGAAAAACGATGTTTCCGTTCTTGGCATTAAATACGGCTATTCGGGGCTGATCAAATTCGGGCCCGACCATCCTATGGAAGTCGGCCGAGACTATGTCGTCTTGGATGACAAGTTCTTGAAGCGGAGTCGGAATTCGCAGGGAATCTTGATCGGTACGGCGCGGGCCAATCCAGGAAAAGATATTTTTCATCCCTCGCATTTAGACGACGCCCAGCGAGTGGACCCACTGCGTCGGGTGTATGAAGGGCTGTGCTCGCTCGGAGTCGACGCCTTGGTTTCCATCGGCGGCGACGACACCCTGAAAACCGCCAATAAATTCAAGCTGTATCAAGATCGGCTGCCGGCCGAGGCGCATCGCATTCCGGTTGTTCATCTGCCTAAAACGATCGACAACGATTACATGGGCATCGACTTTACGTTTGGGTATTTCACGGCCGTGCATTTTCTGGCCTCTGAAATACGCAACCTGCTGCACGATGCGGAAGCCGGCCGCACTTATTTTCTGGCCGAAACCATGGGCCGCAGCGCCGGTTGGCTGGCGTACGGCGCCGCCATTGCCGGCGAGGCGAGTTTGGTGGTCAGCGTGGAAGATATTCAAGGCCGGTTCCTCACCGAGGAGGAGGTCGTCGACCCGAAAACAAAAGAAACGACCAAGCGGCCTGTCATGGTTGTCGACGAAGTGGTTGATCGTATCGTGGGCACGATGTTGGCCCGCGAAAAGGAAGGCAAGGACTCCGGAGTGATCGTGCTAGCCGAGGGGCTGGCGGAATATCTTCCCAGCAGATATTTGACCGGCATCAAGCGAGACGAACACCATCATATTTCAATTGCCGATGTCAATCTGGGCTCGCGGTTTTCCAGCCTAGTCGCTACGGCGTACAACAAGGCAACCGGCCGAACTCGCAAAGTGACCGGCGTGCAGTTGGGTTATGAGTCGCGCTGCGCCCAGCCGCATGCCTTCGACGTGATGCTCGGCAGCCAACTCGGAGTGGGCGCCTACCGAGCGTTGGCGGAAAAGGAGCTAAACGGGGTGATGGTCTCGGTTGCCGGCCAACTCAATTTGCACTTCGTGCCTTTCGACCAACTCATCGACCCCGAAACCCTTGTCACCAAAGTTCGACACATCGACACCGACAGCGACTTCCATCGCTTGGCGCGTTTCCTGGAAACCTATGTCGAGTGAGGTTTTTGGAGGACACTGCAACGCGAAGAACCTAAACGCGCAGAGCGCCGCCGATGGCCGCGAACACAGTCGTGATCCCTGATCCGCTCCTTACTTGAGCAGGCTAACTTCGCGCAGCAGGTCGGCCGGCGTGGGCCGGTCGGCGAAGGTTTTTCCCCGACGTTCGTAACGAACAACGCCCTCGCGGTCGATCACGAACGACGCCGGGCGGTTGCTCAACTCGGTGTGGATTCTCATCTGCATCGCCACGCCATAGGCGGCGCTGGCGGTTTGCGCTGGATCGAGCAACAGCGGATAACCAACATCGCCGGCGCCGAACCCGACGTCTTTCAGGAATCGCTTGGCCGACCACGATTCGTGAGGATCGACCACCAGCAACTGGGCGCCGGCTTCTTGGAACGCTTTTACTTTGTCGCGCAACTGCGCGAGCTGGCCATGGCACACCGGTCAGGTGTCGCCATAGACAAACACCAGCACCACGGCGCTCTTGCCGCGATAATCGCTCAGCCGTAGGCGGCGGCCATCGATCGAGAGCAACTCGAAATCGGGCGCCGTTTTACCAAGTGCGGCCGAGGCGAGTTGCTCGATTTTCCATGCTTGGAGTTGCGCGGTTACGGCGGGGTTCAAGGCTTGGCCTTCTCGGTCTTGGGCGTAGCGCAAATGCCGTTGGACGTCGCGGTTTTTCTCCCCGGCTTCGAGGCGCCGCAACAGTTTGTCGAACCCACGACCTCCCAGCATGCCCAGTGAATCGGCGGCATAAAGTCGGACCATCGCATCGGCGTCATGCTCGGCGGACTCGGCCAGCGCCGGTAACGCGGCGGCAGCGGCGCAATAACCCAACGCCTGCGCCGCCAATGCACGCACCGGCGGCGAACCGGCCTTGAGGGCCTGAACTAAGTCGGCGCGGGCGGCCGGGCCTTGCCGCACGATTTCCCGCAGCGCTGTCATGCGCTGCTTCCAGCCGGCGTCGTCCAGCGGACGCATGTAGTTTGGTTTCCAATTCTCGTCGTTCCAGGCTCGGCCAAAGTCGTTGAGTATTTTCGAGACGCGCACCGCTGCTTCCTGATCGTCTTGCGCGTGCGTCTCTGCATTCGGAACGCCCGCCGCCAGAACGAGCACAACCACGACACTCCAGCATCGGCTGAAAAAGTGCGCGGGCCTCAACGTTCGACAGGACGCCCGCCGCCTCTCGATTTTCCCGCTCCCTCGTTCGAGCATCGCCTTGAACATAAAGAGTCCTCCAGAGTTTTGGATTTTGAACCGCGCTTGGCGATACCGCGCACGGTTGAAAATGGCGCATTTTTCGTTTAACGGCAAGCCGCAGGCGACTGCGTTTTGTGGCAGCGCGTTTGAGCAAGCAGAAAAACGCAGTCGCCTGCGGCTTGCCGTTAAACGAGCCATTGGCAGCCGTGTGAAGTATGTCTTATACGTTGCGCCGCTACGAACATGAAGTATAGTCTTCCCAACTGTTACAATACCAACCTGGACGGCTGTTTTTTCAGGGAACCGCTCTGAAAAAGTAATGTCCTCCGGCCGATGCCGTATAATTCTTCAGGTTCAAAGCAACCTGCGCCGGTGAACAAAACAGGTTGACCAGAGAGATTGCCATGTATAGCCAAAATATCCCGCACTCCGCTGATCGAGACGCCGGCCCGAAACGCGCGTTGCGTGTTTCCACCCTACTTCTGGCGGCCAGCACATTGTTGGCATTCGGTTGCCGGGAAACAGGCGACGTCGTGGAGGGTGAACCTCGAAATGCCGACGCCATGGCGTATTTTTCGCATCCGCGGCAAGCGCCCCTGCTGGGTGAATCGCCGCAGCGCCATATCACGGCTAAAATTCCGTTTGGCGCCGCAGCCTCGAAACCGCCGGTTTTAGTGCCCAATCATCGCGACCAAGGTCTTTCAGATTTGGCGGTCGACGCCCTAGCTCGTATTGGCCGTCCGGCGGTGAAGCAATTGGTCGAGACGCTCCACGACCCCAACCAAGCCGTGCGGCTGCGGGCCATCAATACATTGGCGCGCATCGGCCCCGACGCACGCGACGCGGTCGCGCCGTTGACAAAACTCCTTTCCGAGAACGACGCGGCAGTCCAACGAGCCGCGGTGCATGCACTGGGCCAAATTGGCGCTCCGGCCGAAGGCGCCGTCGACGCACTCATGCGTGAATTGCGGCGCCCCGCTTCCGGGGATGCGGCCGGCTCGAACTAGCCGTCGTTTCCATCTGGTCGCTTACGCGACCAAGCATGCCTTTGTCTCTATTGCCCAGTTTCGCCAAGCAAACGGCGAGCAACGCTACTTTGTTGAAAGGGCTCAGGTCTTGGAGTCTGCTAGACGAAGAGAGGGTGGGCGAAGGTGCGCCCACGTTCTTCCAGCCACTTGTTGCTAGCATAAGGGGCGTTCTATGCAGGCATACTCGAAGTACGGTCAACTGGCGGTTTGTGCCCTCGTTTTTTCCTGCACGGTTGCAGCAGCGCAAGATTCGCGCTACGTGACCGAAAACGGAACCACGTATCTTGAGACGCGGCGAGTGGTGCGGCAGCCCGTGACTCAGGTGGAAATGCAGAGTCGCCAGGAAACGGTCTACCAAGAAACCTACACCACGACACTCCACAAAACGCAGGTCCCCGTGTATACGCCGGTCACGCAATACACGTGGCGGCCTTACGTGAAAAACTGGTGGAATCCTTTCGGCCCCGCGCTGTTGGAATATCGTTTGACGCCGACCGTCGCTTGGCGTGCGGCAACCCACACGATTCACACGCCGGTTACGCAGAGAACCGTCACGCCCATCACTCGCACCGTGCAAACCCCCGTACGAAAACTCGGGTTTGCCAAACAAGAGCAAGTCAGCCGGGTGGTGGTTTCGCGAACGCCGATTGGCTCGCCGCGAAGTAATCTTCAACCACAAGGTGTGATACCGCAACAGGCGCCACAGGTGGCCAGCCGCCCCATTTATGGCGGCATTCAACGACTCGGCCGCACCGCTCCCGCCACGTCGGGAGCAACCCTTTACAGCGGCGTGCAACGGTATTGAGCCGCGTCGTGGTGGAACGAGCAGATGCAAGCGAACAGAAGCCCGGCATTTTGAAAATGCCGGGCTTCTTGCGTTACTTGCCGGGTCTGCGAGCCGCAGGCAAACACCCAAAGTAGAAACGCCATTGTCGCCGCTGGGCGAGCGGCAGATGAAAAATTACCTAATACAAGCACGAAGCGCAAGCGAGTGAATCAGAAAACGGTCATTCCCGCGTAGGCGAGAACCCCCAAAAAAACACGGTCTCCCGCTGCGTGCGGGTAAGTTATTTTCTGCCGCTCGCCGCTGGTTCATGCCTGTGGCGCCATGCTGGGGAAACCGGCTTGCAAGCGGCGGAGTCGCGAATCACTATGAATGCATCTCTGCGCATTCGATGGGTAGACCGGCACACCCGATTCGGACCGCCAGCGTCTGGCCCGAGCGGCCCGATTCTCTTCCCCAGCACTGATCTAATTGCATGAATCCTTTGAATCTGTTCCGGCGCAACTCGCAAGCTTCAGGCAGTGCGCATCCCCAGGCGCACATGACGTTTCGCCATACAAGCGTCGGCCGTTCTCTCTCGCGCACGGCGCTGCTGCTGAAGAAGAACCTCTGGTTCTGGCCGGTGATCGCGATTGTGTTGTTATCGATCATCGGCGTTACGGTCCGCCGCGCGATCGAGACCACGATGAAGGAGAATCTTCGGTCGCAATTGCAAACGCTGCTCAACGCCGAAACCGCCATGCTGCGGAAGTGGTTCCAGTCGCAGGCGGCGAACGCCGAAACGGTTGCCAACGACCTGCAAGTTCGCCAAGCCGCCTATCGGCTGCTCGATTTGAACGACGATCTGAACGGCGTTCTGAACGGCGCTCCCGATTCCGCCATTGGCGAAACAGCGCCGGCAACAGCGCGAGCGACAACGCAACAAGGTTTGCAAGCGGTCTTGGCGCCGGAATTGGCGTCGCGGAAATTTATCGGGTTCTTTGTGGTTGATCGCTCGCAACGCATTGTCGCGGCGTCGGACGCCAGTCTCGTCGGCCAACGGGAAATCCCTCAATATGAACCATTTCTGAAACGGGTATTGGATGGCAAGACGGTCGTCTCGACGCCCTTTCCCAGCGTCGTGATGATGAAAAACGAGTACGGAGAATCGCGCACCGGCGAAGCAACCATGTATGTGTGCGCGCCGCTGCGCGATCAGTCTTTTAACGTTGTCGGAGCGATCGCGTTGCAATTGCGTCCCGAACTAGAATTCACGCAAATTCTCCAACTCGGCCGCATTGGTCAATCCGGCGAGACCTACGCCTTTGACGGCAACGGCGTCATGGTTTCAAACAGCCGTTTCGATGAAGAGCTGATTCTCCTGGGCATTTTGGCCGACCGCGAACATTCCCGCTCTATTTTGAATGTGCAGGTGCGCGATCCGTCGGCCGACATGACCAAGGGCTATCGGCCCGCGCGACGCCGCGCCGAAATGCCGCTCACCAAAATGGCCGCCGCCGCGATCGACGGCAACGCGGGTGTTGATGTCGAGGGCTATCGCGACTATCGGGGCGTGCCGGTCGCCGGCGCCTGGACATGGCTCCCCGAATACAAGCTCGGCCTAACAACCGAAATTGACGTGGCTGAAGCATTTCACGCCCTCACGATTTTGAGACGCACGTTCTGGATTCTGTACGGACTTTTAGTCGCCAGCGCGGTCGCCATTTTTGTTTTCACGGTGATTGTCGCACGCATGCAGCGGGAAGCCCGAACGGCCGCCATCGAGGCCCAACAGTTGGGGCAATACACGCTTGATGAAAAGATCGGCGCCGGAGCGATGGGCGTCGTTTATCGAGGCCGCCACGCCATGCTCCAACGGGCCACGGCCATCAAACTGCTCGACGTCGACAAAGTCGATAAAGCCTCGATCGAACGATTCGAGCGAGAAGTGCAAATCACCTGCCAACTGAACCATTCGAGCACGATTCAAATCTACGATTTTGGCCGCACCCCCGAAGGCGTGTTCTACTACGCCATGGAGTATTTGGGCGGCGTCGACCTGCAAACCCTCGTGGAGAAGTACGGCCGCCAGCCGGGCGGACGCGTCATTTATATTTTGCTGCAAGCATGTGGCTCGCTCTACGAGGCTCACTCCAAGGGGCTGGTCCATCGCGATATCAAACCGGCGAACATCATGCTCAATCGCCGAGGCGGCGAGTCGGATGTTGTCAAGGTTTTGGATTTCGGTCTAGTGAAAGCGATCGATGAAAAGAAGCAGGCCGGTCAGACCGGCGACGGCGGTCTGACCGGAACGCCGTTGTATATGTCGCCGGAGGCGATCCAGACGCCGATGTCGGTCGACGCCCGTAGCGATTTGTATAGCCTGGGGGCGGTGGCCTACTTCCTTCTGACCGGGCAAGCCGTGTTCGATGCCGACAATATCGTTGCGCTCTGCCAGAAGCACGTCGATGAAACGCCAATACCTCCTTCGGAACGATTGGGCGGCGAAGTGTCGGACGAACTCGAGAATGCGGTTTTGTCGTGCTTGGAAAAATCTCGCGCGAAGCGACCTCAAACCGCTCGCGACCTAGCTCAAATGCTCGCCAAATGTCCCGAAGCGGCCGAGTGGTCGATCGAAAAAGCCGATGCTTGGTGGGGGAAATACGAGCGAGGACAAACCATCGAAAACACGCCCTCAGCCGACATTGCTTCAACGCAATCCAACTTCGACAGAACGATGGATGCCAACTGAGGCGCCATTCGAGTTTGGGCCCACCCGATATTTATACCTCAAGCGGACGGCAACATTAGATACTCTCTGGATTTAACCGGACTTCATCAGTCCTTACCGTGCGGAGTATACCTGCCGAGGTAAAAGCCCGGTATATTGAAAACGCCAGACCGTAACCGAGCGGCAGATGGAAATTTGCCTAATACAAGCACGAAGCGCCAGCGAGTGAATCAGCAAACGGTCATTCCCGCGTAGGCGGGAACCCAAAAAAACACTCACTGACTCGCGGCGCGTGCGAGTAAGTTATTTTCCGCCGCTCGCCTTACTGAAAGTTGCTGAATAT
>JAJRWU010000086.1 GCA_024276655.1 Planctomycetota bacterium | reverse complement strand
TGAGCGTCCTTGCCCATGCTAGATTCCCTCCTAAACATGCTAGATTCACCAACCAACCGAAAAAGCATAGCACAACGCGACAAATGCAGGAATCCAAATCCCATCTCCTCCCGAGGCGGCAAAGTGCGTTCCTGCACCCGTCGTTTCTGATTGCCGCCAGCTGACCTTTACGATGGAGCGTCGAAACCGAATAATGCACCGTTGATCGTATTCATGGTTTCGATACCTCGCTCGGCGTCGTTCGACACACTCGCATCGTTTGCAATGCGAATGTCACGCTCTCGGCCGTTTGGGGAATAACGCATTCAGGATGATTGCAATGTTCGGCGGCCGATTCTACACAGCGTGTTTGGTCTTGTTTGTTGGCGGGTTCGCCATGCTGCCGTTGGGGGGATGCGGAACCCACAAGGCGGACCCAACCGCCGATGGTTCCCCAGCCAAGACGCCAGCAAAAACCGCTAGCGAAACCGAGCTTGGCGTCAGTCCTAAAGACGTCTTGCTGCAAATGGCGGCGGCCTATAAAAACGCCAAGACCTACCATGATCAGGGCGTGTTGCGTTTAACGCTCGACGAACCCAACGCGCGGCCCGTTGATCAAGCCCCGTTGGAGGTGGCGCTCGTCCGACCTGGAAAAATAAGAATTCACGCCTATCAGGGACTCTTGCTGGTTGACGGAAAAACGCTGTACGGCCAAATTTTGGACGCCCCCAGCCAAAACCTCGATGGCCAAGTGTTACAGGCGTCGGCGCCCGAAAAATTGCAAATGGGGAATCTGCTCTTCGACCCGCTCCTGGCTGGCTCTCTGGGCGGCGGCATGGGGTTGTTGGCGCCGCAATTGGAGCTGTTGCTGGCCGACCAGCCGCTACAAACTTTCCTGGACGACAAAGCAAAAAGGCGGCTCGCACCAGACGACGCTATCGAAGGACTCGCCTGCCGGCGCGTCGAAGTCTCGACCGAACGCGGCAAGTTCGTATTCTGGATCGACCGAGAAACGCACGTCCTCCGCCGGTTGCAATACCCCGACCTTCCCGCAGATCCAAACGGGTCCGCCGATGCAGGCGGCGTCGGAAAAAAAGTGCGAGTCACTGCCGACTTTCGAGCCGCCGCGATCAATGAAAACGTTGACGAGGCGATGTTCCAGTTTACTCCCGCCGACGACGCGAAACGCGTCAGCATGCTCGTGATGCCGCCACAGCCCTTGCCGACCGACCTGTTCACACGCAAACCGGGCGAATTTTCCTTTCACAACATCAATGGCGGCAAAGACGTTTCCTTCGGCTCGCTGCTGGGAAAACCGCAGGTGCTGGTTTGGTTCAACGACTTTCCAGGATGCCAGGAATTCCTGAGTCAGTTGGAGCAAGCGCGAAAACGTTTGCCCGATCCTGAAATCGCCGGCTTTTGGGCGGTCTGCACCGAGCCTTCTGATCGTAGCGACGCCGAATTGCGAACGTTGGCCAAACGATGGGGATTGAAGATGCCCGTCGTGCGAGATTTGAAAACATTCGGCCGCGATCTTTTTCAGATCGACCTGGCGCCGACGCTCGTCGTGCTCGACGTCAAGGGACGCGTGCAGGTGTTTGAAAGAGGTTCGAGTCCTAACTTGGCCGATGTTGTGAACGTGCAATTGGCCACGATTTTGCAGAGGCTCAGCGCCGGCGACGATTTGGCGGGCCCGATTGTCGCGAAGTATGAGCGAGATGTCGCCACGTATGTTAAGGCGTTGAACGCCGTTCGCACCGATGGCGGCGGCGTGACGCTGATCGCTCTGCCGCAGACGTCGGTTGCGCCGCGTCAGGAACCGACCGCCTTGCGTTTGACGCCGCTTTGGACGCGCGACGATCTGGAGGCGCCGCGCAGCCTGCTGTTTGTAGATGGAAAAACGCCCCGGTTTGTCGTGTTGAGCGGGAGCGGGAGCGTGGTTGAACTTGATGCGGCTGGAAAAACACTGGCCGAGCATGCCCTCGCGTTGCCCGAGGATAGTAGCACGAGAATGCTCCGCGCGGCGCGCGATGAAAACGATGCTCAGCTTTACGTCACTTGGTCCGTTCTGGGCGGGCAATTGCAGGTGTTCGACCAACAATGGCAATTGAAAATGACGCACCCCGCCGCGGAACAGCGGCACGAAGGCATTCGAGATGTGCGGCTGGTGAATCTTGATGGCGAGAGCGGGCTGCGGGTTGCCGTCGGATTTTGGGGGGCCGTCGGCGTGCAGTTGGTTTCGCTCGCCGGTGAACGACTCTGGACCAACCGGCAACTGACCAACGTTTTATCGTTATGCACCACGCCGAAAAATATTGTCGGCTGGAGGCAGTTGTTGGTCACCGGCGACCGAGGCGAAATCCTCCCCTTAAACCACTTCGGCAAGCACGACCCGGCGGTGCGCGTCGCCGGGCGATTGATTCATCATCTCTACTCGGCCGACGTCTCGACCGCGACAGCCACGCAATATTGCGGGATTTCCTACCTGCCCGAAGGACGGCTCCTGGCCATCGGACTGAACGAGAAATTCGAGGAAGTTTGGAGTTACCCACTGCCAGAGGGCGCTCAGGAAACGCCCGTTGAGTTGGCGGCATCGTTCGAATCGCCCGACGGCGGACAACGCCTCTGGATGCTCGCCGGACCGGACAGCTCCTTGCACTTTGTTCAAGACGACGGCGACTTTTCCGACTATTTCCAAACCGGCCAGCCGGTTCAAGGCGCGGTGCTGGCCGCCATCGATGGAAAAGCAATGCTGGTCGTTTCCGATGGCAAAACCGTTTCCGCCTGGCGCTTGGCGCCCGCCGAGAAATAAGCATCGTGCGTGAAACAAGCGTCGACTTTCGCGCGGCAACCGCCCCCTGGTTTGGCGCGTCCGAACCGCGGCGGGCATGAGGCGCCCACATTCCATTATCACGTAGTGAAAAATCGTCACCGTTCACGGTGCTGCGGGAATTTGCGATAACATCCAGCCGACAGATCAAAACCCGTGAACGGTTTGCTGTTTTTCTTTCGTGCTCTTTCGCGGTTTCTTCTCTGCGGCCCTCCGCCTCACATATTGGTGAGGTCGTCGTGTGGTCGGTCGCCGAGCAGGGCGTCGAGCGCTGTCGCGACCGGGGGGCGGTGTTCAGCGTCTTGAACATACGCTCGGCAGATGCGATGACTCAACGGCAGCCGCCGATACAGTTGGTTCACGACCAGCGGATTGACGACGCCGCGCGCCGAATCGTAGAGGAAATTGTGGCCCGCCGCCGGGCCCCGCGAGTCGGGGCGATGCACGTGTCGGGCGATATCGACGCGCAGGGGAATGTTGGCTAAATCGGCCGGAAGGTTGCGTCGCAGCAGGGTCTCGACGAGCGAGGCGTCGGAAAAAATGCTGCTTCGCTCCGCGTCGGCCTCCGCAAAAACCAGCACGCGTTGGCAGGCCATTTTCCAAGGAATTCGCCGCGCCGCCAAACTCGCCCAACGCGCGCCCAGCGAACGCAGTTCGGGGTTGCCGCCGCGCCTCCAACGCACTGCGTCGACCAACACCGACGATTCCGTGAATTCCAAGTAGTCGGCCAGGTTTTCCGCCGGATTGCCACTGAACAGATGCTGCTTGCTGTCGCGAAAGAGGTCGGCCAATGTGAGGTCGATCGCGCGGACGGTGCGATGAAAATAGATCGATTGAAAAAGTTCGGCCCGCACGCCCATGAATCGCACCAGGGCGTCGAGCCCCCGGTCGTGAATGGTCAGGCCTTGTTCACTGAAGAAACTGTAATGCAAGAGCCGGTCGAGGTCGTAGGCTTGTGTGCTGTAGCCCGACATATAGGCGTCTCGGAGGACGAAATCCAGGTTGTCGATGGTGTATATGCCGCACAGTAGGCTGCGGAGCCGATGGAGCCAGAGCGGCATGTCAGTTGCTTCGTCGGAGGCAGGACGTTGGATCAACCAGGCAATTTGCCTTGGGTCGAGTTGTTCGTCGGCGCGAAGCTCGGAGTTGGGGTTCCGCCGAATTTCGCGGAGCAGTCCGCCCAGTTCCTGCTCGATGATCAAGGCGCCCAGCGATTCATGCGTGAGGCCGAAATCTTGCAAGAAATGGGTATCGAGAAAATGGCCGAACGGGCCGTGCCCCACATCGTGCAGCAAACCCGCCATGCGCAGCAAACTCTCGACATAGCCCCGGCTCGGCGTCGCGGGAATTTGCGCAACGAGGCTTTCGTACAGAGCCGCCACCGCTCGGCTGGCGAGGTGCATCACACCCACGACATGCTGGAAACGGGTGTGTTCGGCGGTCGGAAAAACCCACCAGGCCGTTTGAAGTTGGTGAATATGGCGCAAACGCTGCACCCACGGGTGGTCGATGATATCGCGCTCACAAACTTCGTCGCCGGCGCGCCGGCGCGAAGTGAAAGCGATATAGCCATGAACGGCGTCGTGGCTCAGATTTTCGTGTTCGTAATCTCGCATTTTCCGGAGGACCGGGTTAACCGTCGTTTTCGGAGCAGTGTTGATTTAGGGGGTTTTTCAGGGTTTCAGCGATTGTTCAACCGAGTAGAATGGGGGCGCCCCCGGGCATGGCCGACCAGGGCCGACGCCGTTTGCCTATCTTTACTGTTTTTGCACGTGTGGGGTATCATCGTAGTCAAGATTCTAATTCTGTCGATCAGGTAACGTGTGACAAGCCCCTGGAAACCGCATCGTTCCGTGGCGGCGGGGCGTCCGATAGTTCCGATTGCCGGACTGCCCCTTGATATGTCAGCCGGCATTCCGCTTCCAGAGAAGGAGAAGATCTGTGCCTCGAAACGTTTTCTATACTTCCCTCGTCGCGATCATCGTATCATCATTTGCGGTGTGCAACGTTTCTCATGGCGCGAAGCCGAGCGACACCCTGTTGCCCGCCACAACCACGGGCTATCTTTCGGTTCCCGATGTTGCGCTGATGAATTCGCGTTGGAATGAAACCGAGTTAGGGCATCTCGCGGCTGACCCCGTAATGCAGCCGTTCACCGAAGATTTGAAAAAGCAGATGAGCACGGCGCTGCTCGATTCCGGCCTCGGTTTTGGTCTGAGCTGGGACGACGTCTTTGAGGCGATTAACGGGGAGGCGTGTCTGGCTTTGGTGCAGCCGAACCACGACCCAAGTCTCCACGCCTCTATTATATTGGCCGACGTAACTGGTCGCCTGTTCAAAGCCAACGCATTGCTGAAGAGAATAGCCAAGAGTCTGACCGACGACGGCGCCAAGCAACGCCCGATCGTGATCGACGGCATTCCCTTGCTGGCATACGATATTCCGCCCAAAAAAGGCGCGGAGAACGGTAGTCAGGCCTTTATGGGCATCGCCGAGAATCAATTGTTTATTGTTGATGACGAAGCAGAAATGCGCGGCCTGTTAAAACGGTTCTCTGGAGACGCCGACGACTCCCTCGCAAAGACGCCGGCCTTTATCGAATCGCTAAAACTTTGCGCCGACGATGCCGCCCAAGAGCCTGCTCACATACGCTGGTTCGTCACTCCCTTCCAATATGCGCAAGCCAAGCGGGCCATGAACGGCGGTCGTCGTTCGCGCGGCCCCGACATGCTCAAAATTCTAATCAACCAGGGTTTCGATGCTGTGCAAGCCATCGCCGGCCGTGTCTGGTTTTCGCAGGATAACCACGAGATTTTGCATCGTAGTTTCGTTTACGCGCCGGCCGAGAACGACAAAAACGGCAAACCGCTGGCCGAAAAATACCGCCTGGCCGCGCGAATGCTCAATTTGCCCAACACCAAGGAACTGGAAGTCCAGCCATGGGTGCCACGGGATGTCGCCACGCACGCCACCTTCAACTGGAAGATTCGCGAGGCCTTCGAGTACGCCAGCACGCTCGTCAATGAAATTGCCGACGACGACGTCTTTGAAGACGTCCTCCGCAGTTTGGAAGACGATGCAAATGGCCCGCAGATCAATGTCCGAAAAGACCTGGTCGCGCACTTTGGCGAACGTGGCACGCTGATTCGGGATTATATTATTCCCATCACGCCTCAAAGCGAGCGCATTATCACTGCGGTTGTCTTGACCAATCCGGCGGCGGTGGCCGATACCATCGACCGAGCCATGGAAACCGACCCCAACGCCCATAAACGAATCTTCCGAGACCACATCATTTGGGAAATCGTGGACGAAGAGTCCGACAACGACGGCATACTCGCGGCGCCCAAAATCGATGGCCCCGGCTTCGACCCATTTGGCGATGACGAAGACGAAGAAGACGCTGATCAGCCAGACCCGCTCTTTCCCAAAAAAGCGCTCACGGTGGCCCACGGTCATTTGATTTTCTCCTCGCACATCGGCTTCATTCGCGACATGCTCGACGATGTTGCCGCAAAAGACACGCTGCGCAAAAGCCATGACTACCAAACAATCGGCGAGGCGTTGGAAAAACTGGGCGCGCTAGCGACCAGCGTGCGGCAGTTTGAACGGCTAGACGATTCCGTTCGGCCGACCTACGAACTTCTGCGAGCCGGGAAAATGCCGGAATCGCAGTCGCTCTTCGGCAAGCTGCTGAATCAGGCGTTCGCCGGCGACGACGCCGAATCGGTGCGAGAGCAGAAACTCGATGGCTCAAAACTTCCCGACTACCAGGTAGTGCGCCGGTACTTGGGCGCCAGTGGCCTGTTTGTCACTTCGCAAGAGGAAGGCTGGCTGATCGTGGGGTGCGTGCTCCCCAAGGAAAAGCCGTGAATTCGGCCGACCGCAGCTAAAAAAGGGAGAGGAGATTCTTTCCCGCCGCCCGCCTGACGAACAGTCCCGAATTTACACACCGAGTTATACCGCACGCGGATGAAAATGTCGTTTTTTTCGTTTAACGGCAAGCCGAAGGCGGCTGTGTTTTGAGCCCACGCGTTCGGACAGAACAGAAAACGCAGTCGCCTTCGGCTTGCCGTTAAACGAGCCATTGCCAGCCGCG
>JAJRWU010000008.1 GCA_024276655.1 Planctomycetota bacterium | reverse complement strand
TCAACGACCGGGTTACCCCGAGAACATCGCCTCCTCAGCTACATGATTAACGAACAATTATCATGCTCAACTCCTTTCATTTGAGTAGATCAGACAGGCTTCGCCTGGCGCACCAAAGGCGCGGAGGGCCGCAGAGGACAGGCGCCAATTATCTCGGCCCAAGTTGACGATGCAACGCAATCGCACGGCCGATGAACATCGCCGAGATTTGATTTCTTGCCTTTCGTTCCGCGAAAGTAGCGTTCTTTCGCGGAGCGAAAGGCGACACTCGTTGTTCGAACGTTCCTTACCTGTACGCCGGTCTTAACCGGCCAGCCGGGAAATGCGATTGGTGATCGCGGGGCTGAGCATCGGCGCCTTATGGCTGAACTGCATCAGATAGGCGTCTTCGGTGGTGTCGTCGTAAAAGTCTCGCAATACGTCGGTGGCTCGAAAGCCCATCGCGCGGAAAAAAAGTTGCGCGTCCAGATTCGTTTCGCGCACTTCCAGCAGGATCCGATTGCGACGCTGGTGCGAGAGCTTGCCGATCAGTTTTTCGACCATCTGAGCGCCGACGTTGCAATACCGAACGTCGGCGGACACGGCAAAATTCAAAATATGCAAACGCGACCGGTGTAATTCGTAGATCATGAAGCCGACCACGCCGTCGTCGTGTTCGGCCACCATGCCGATGCAATTGCGTTGTCGGAGGCAACGCACAAAATCGTCTTCCAGCCAGGGAAACTCAAAACTCGCCCGCTCGATTTCCAGCACTTCGGCCATGTCTCGGCGAATCATCCAACGGATATGAACACGTAATTTCTGTTTCCCTGCAGAACCCATTCCGGAATCCTTCCTTAAGCGGGCTAGAGGCGCGACCTCCCCAGATCGGCTGGCAATCGGTGGTCGTTCCGCCTTATTTTGGTCGTTGTCTTCTGACAGGTCGGTAAGCTAACAAAACAGTCGGTTTGCAACAATACAGAACTCCGCCGCCCGAGTATTTTGATCGCGTGTCAGCTTTTGCGATTTTGCGCGTACCCAGAATGGGGTTCCCTGGGCTACCGCTTCTCGCTACACTTTGCCGGATTTCGCTAAGCGGCAGCCCTGGGAAGTGGGCTGTCTAGGCGAGTGGCGGATAAAAAATCACTCCTTATTAAGACGGGCTCTCCTGCCTGACTGAGCATTTCGACGCGTCAGGAGCGTCCGTCGTACACGTAAGCGGCCGGTAAATTTTTTCCTGCCGCTCGCCTTAGGACCGTTCCAGTTTTTAGTCGCCTTTCGCTCCGCGAAAGAATGCTACTTTCGCGGAGCAAAAGGCGACCACAAGACAATTATTTCTCGAACGCTCCTTGGCAAGAATTAAAAATCTTCGGGCGAGAGCGATTCGAAGGAGAGCAGACCAGAATGACCGATGCAACAAAGAAAAAAAACATCTCCGTGGCCATCGTATCGTTCGATGCAACCGACGATCTGGATCGCACGCTGGCAAACACCTCGCAATGGGCGCACGAAACGATTGTCGTGAATGTTGCATCATCGGAGCGAACGCGAAAGCTGGCAAATCAATACGGCGCGCACCTTGCGCCGCACAACTGGCAAGACGACCTCTCCGCCGCAAGGAACGCCGCCTTGGCGGTCGCGGAAGGAGATTGGGTGCTGTGGCTCGAACCTGGCGAAACTCTCGAACAAGCCGCCGTGCAGGAATTGCAACGAACGCTGAATGAAAACGCATCGGCTGGGCACGCCATTATGCTGTTGGTCGTGGCGCCTCCCATGGCCGACGCCGTGTCGGCGGAGCAAGCCGGTTCGATTCGGCTGGCGCCCAACCATCCTGGCATTCGTTTTCAGGGGCGGGTCTGCGAGGAGATGCAGTCCTCGATTGAAGCGGCCGGACTCCAACTCGAGGCTCTGCCGATAAAAATCCAACGCGGCGAATGGTTTCGCAATGAAAAACATCTTGCTCGTCACGCGCAACGAGATATCGCATTGGCCTCGCTCGAACTCAACGATGGCAAAGCACGGCCGGAAGTCGTTAACCGTCTGGCCGAGGCGTATCGGAAATTGGGCGAGCATTCACGCGCGCAGCAACTGTTCCAGCAGGCCGCCGCGCTCAGCGAGGCGGGAACAGCCCCCGCCTTGGAAGCCTACTACGGCTGGCTCAGTTGCCTGGACGCCGCCACCGATAACTTGGAGCTAAAACCCGCGCTTTGCTTGAGAGCACTCGACGATTTTCCAGTCGACATTCAACTGCTCTGCGCCATGGGCGGCTATTTGCAAACGCAGGGGCGGCTCGACCTCGCCCGACGCGCCTACCGAACGGCTCACGAACATGGCCAGGCGAATCCCTTCGTTTGGAATTTGGTCGATATCCATGAGGTTGCGGCCTTTTTTTATTCGCGAGCCCTTTTTCTCGGCGGCGAATCTCGGAAAGCCGCCACCGTGCTGCAAGAATCCTTGCTCCAATATCCTCACTCCACTCGCTTGGGGCCCGCTCTGCTGGAATGTTATATCCAGCAGGGAGAGGAACAGGCGGCCGAGGAATTGGCGGCCCGCTTGGCGGCCGATGCGGCCGAAGAACGTCAACTACGTGCAACGGTGCGAGGCGCGACTTTGGCGGCCAAAAAGCAATGGACCAAAGCGAACGAAATTTTGCTGGCGGCCTATCGAGGCGGATGTCGGCATCCACTGTGTTTGCGATGGCTGAGCCTTTCCTTTCTCAACTTACATGAGCACCCTTCGGCCGCTTCGGTGGTCGATGTTTGGATCGAATACGAGCCGCATAACGGTGAAGCCCAACAGTTGCAGCGTCAGCTTGCCAGCAATTGTGCATAGGAACCGTCCTGAGATAAGTTACCGGTTGTGGTTCAAAAAAGCCCGGCATTTTCAAAATGCCGGGCTTTTAATTTCGGCATGTAAATTCACGACTGTCTCCATAGCCAGCGGCATGGGCCGCACGGTGTGGGGTGGGCGTCCGGCTGTGTCGCCGGTCTCAGATGTGCAATCATCGCGCCTGCCACCCAAATTGAGCTTGGTGTGAACAAACCATCGCCAGTTCGCGTATAGCCCTTAGGGACTCTCTAACTATGACTTTTCAGTGATAATAATCGGCGGAGCGACCGATAACGGGAGTATGTGTCCGTGTGTCGCGATCACGATTCTGACGCCGACGAAACCATGAACCGACTAGCTTCACTTTCACGAACCTCGAAGGCGTTGGCCCTGCTGGCAATTACGTTGCTGCCGGTTCAGCAGTCTTTGGCCGCGACCGGCTGCTGTTTGGGCGGTCAGGGCCGTGTGATTCAAGCAGCCAGCGGATCTGGGGCGGGTTGTTGCTCGCAAACCCAAACGAGTTGCTGCACCGGTGCTAGCGGACGCGAGCCGACGTGTTGCGAGAAAAACTCTTCCGGCTCGCAATCAAAACCCTGCAAGGATCGCGGCGGCTGTGAGAAAAACTCGGCGCCCGCGGCGGCTGAGCCGCCAAACACCGAATCTTCCTTGCAGGTTGTGCCGACTTTCGAGGCGTTCCGCGGCGCTGCCACGATCGCTATCGAGATCAGTGCGAATGACTCCCTGGCCAACGCCCTAGTTGCGGTTGCCTCATTCGCGGGCAGCGGTTCAGATCGCTGTATCCAACTCTGCTGTTTTCGGCTCTGAATCCTTCTCCACGCCAATTCGCGGCATTGAAGCCGCGGGGCCATCTCTGGTTCTCAGATGTTGTGGGTCTCACCCCCGCCGCATCGCCTCAACCCGTGTTGGATTTCTTAGGTAGGTCGTGTGGCTGCGCATGTGGTTCGCGCGATGTGGAGGAGAAAATCATGATTCTGCAACGTCCTTACGCTGTCTTGGATTGCCCCGTTTGCGGTCGTCCGGTGGAGATTCATTTTCGACACCTCCATCGGGAGTTGGAGTGCGCCCATTGCGGTGGGCAGTTCGTCGTGTCTGAAACCGGCAATGACGGACCAACCGCCTCAAAGCTGGATTGTGGCGATGCATTGCAACGCGCCGATAACTTGCTGCGGTCGATCAGAAACGAAAGAGCTGCGAAAAGCGCCGCCTCAATGTATTGCCGGCGGTTGTCCGATGAAAATATTGAGCCTTCGTTGGAAGTCGATGGCGGTGAAATCGTCCCGCGGCCCACGGCGATTTTAGTCGAGCACCGCGACGAAGTGTTCGCGAGAATCGCGACCGACATGGCTGAGTCGGGAATGCGCGTGGTGCGCGCCAAGTCGGCCGCCGAAGCCTTGGAGTTGTTTCCCAGGTTAGAGCCAACCTTGGTCGTGGCGAACATCGACCTACCCGATCAAAACGGCTGGCTGCTTGCGCGAAAGCTGAGTCTGTTCGATCGGCGGCTCCGTGTGTGGCTCTACCAGCCCTTCGGGACCAGTCGCGACGAAGAGATGGCCAAGTGCGCGCCCGTCGATGAATGGCTCGTCTACCTCGGCGATTTGCTAGGACTATCGAAAACAATCGTCGCCCTGGCGAGCAACCGACGCAAACCCGATTGCAACAGCGAAAGATCGACCGACCAGGCGGCGGCCTGAATACATTGACGCCTTACCAGCAGATCCGCCCACTTGCTGTCAAAAACCACGCGGAACAGACCTGTCCCGAAATAAGCTTCTGGTGGTAGCTCAAAAAAAGCCCGGCATTTTGAAAATGCCGGGCTTTGAATGCGGTAGGTAAATTCGGGGCTGTTCCTCAGGACCACTCACTATTGACAAATGACTTTGCCCATTCCCGAGGACGACTTCAAATATCCAAGCGGTCCTTACGGCGCCTGCACCGCCGGAGGTGCAATCACCGGCAATGGGCCGGCGCCCTGCTGCGGCGCAAAACCTTGTTGCGGCGCAAAACCCGGCGAACCCACGGGCGGTGCGCCCGCTACGGGTAACTGGCTTCTCACGCCGTAGTCTTGCATGAGGTGAAGTAGTGTGGCCTCAAGCTGAAGCATTTTAATCGTCAGCGGAGAGCCGTGAGCATGCGATGTCCACGACAAGGTGTGGCCTTTCACGTGGTGAAACAGCCCGTTCATATTGTGAAGGTCTCGCGCGATGTGGTCCGCGTTTCCAGCCGCATGATTCCCCAGGTGGTAGCGTTGCCGATGCACCAAATCGTAGGTGTGCTTGGCGTCTTGCATCAACTTATACATTTCACGGTAGGTGTCCTGGTATCCTGGATTGTGCTGGTAGCTGTTGTGCATTTCCCAACAAATGTCTTTCGCGATTTTATACAAGTCGGAGGTCAGTGAATCCATGTGTGACCGAGCGCCGAAATGATATACTGGCTGCGCATGGCCGTTACCATGATGCACGTTGCCACGTCGGACGTTGCCATGATGCACGTTTCCATGTTGGACGTTGCCACGTCGGACGTTGCCATGATGCACGTTTCCATGTTGGACATTGCCATGTTGGACATTGCCGTGCAAAATATTGCCGTGCAAAATATTGCCGTGGCCTAATTGCGCGTTGGCAACCGAACTGAACGACATACCGACGCCCCCCAACAGGGCGGCCAATAGAAGCTTTCTCATTTTCTTCCCCTCAAAAGAATTGTTGGTATTGAAATTTCGGCCGGGACGGAATTCAAAACCGCCCGCCTTCACTAATACAATTCGGATTTCCGCATTTCACCGGTCAGGAATATTTTCCGAAACTGTCCACTGTCCACGTTGCAACGCCGGCAAATCTTACGGCCGACCGGTTGCGCACAGCGACCATGTTCACAGTGCTCAACATCCTCGCTTAAAAATTTGTCGCTCAAAAAGCCGTCGCTTAGAATATCGTCGCTCCAACAAGAGAAGCCCGGCTTTTTCAAAAGCCGGGCTTCTGAGGGTGCATCGTGTCGCGCATTCATGGCTGCAACTAGGTTACGGCGTCTGAAGGGGCGGAGGAGCAATCACGGGCACCGGGCCAACTCCCTGTTGCGGCGCAACAGGCGCTCGCGGTGCAAAACCGGGTTGCGGAGCGACAGGCCCCTGCGGCGCCACTCCCGGCTGCGGCGCCACTCCCGGCTGCGGTGCATAACCCGGCTGCGGAGCATAACCAGGTTGTGGAGCTACAGGCCCCCGCGGCGCTGCTCCCGGCTGCGGCGCTGCTCCCGGCTGCGGTGCATAACCCGGCTGCGGTGCATAACCAGGTTGTGGAGCTACAGGCCCCCGCGGCGCTGCTCCCGGCTGAGGAGCATACCCCGGCTGCGGCGCCACCACAGGTAACTGGCTTCTCACGCCGTAGTCTTGCATGAGGTGCAGCAGCGTCGATTCAACCTGCAACATCTGTATCGCGAGTGTGGAGGCGCGGCCTTGCGATGTCCAGGTAACGACATGGCCTTTAACGTGTTGGAACAGGCGATCCATGTTGTGAAGATCTCGTGCGATGTGGTCGTCGCCCGCGCCCACATGATGACCGTAGTCGCCGTTCTGGCGATGCACTTCATCGTGGACGTGTTTGGCGTCTCGCATCACCTGATACATTTCACGGTAGGTATCCCGATACCCCGGCATGTGGTGATAGTGGTGGTGCATTTCCCAACATATATCTTTCGTTTTTTGATACATCTGGCCCGACAGTGCAACCATGTGCGACCGAGCGCCGAAACGATACGACGGTTGCGTGTGGCCGAATTGCACATAATCGTGCCCGTAATTGTGGCCGTAGCTGTTGTTGTTGTGGCCGTAGCTGCGGCGGTATTGCGCGTTGGCATCCGAACAAACCGACAAGCCGACGCCGCCCAACAGGGCGGCCAGTAGGAGCTTTCTCATTTTCTTCCCCTCAAAAAAAATGTCTGGTTGGAAACTAGAGCGGCGTTCACGTACAAAACCGCGGGCCTTCACTAGGGAAATACGGATTTCTCCGTTTCAGCGGTCAGAAATACACGCACAATCCGTGCGGAGTTATTGAGAGCGGCCGCTTCCAGGATCGGCATTCAAGCCAGGTTTTCGGCCTCCGGCGGTCAAAAGCCCGCACGAGCGAAACAACCAGGAGTATAGCCGGTGAGTTGCCGCCCGCAAGCAAAACGGGCGTTACCAAGAAAAACACGTCATTGCGAGAGGAGCGCCCACGCAAAGGAAAACTCCGATCTCGAAAAGGATTCCTCTCTATTCTTAGGAATAGTCCCGAAATAAGTTCCCGGTTGTAACTCAAAAAGCCCGGCATTTTGAAATTGCCGGGCTTTTAACTCCGCATGTAAATTCGGGACTGTTCGTTAGCGAATGATTTCAGACAGCACTTCGCCGTGTACGTTGGTCAAACGCCGCTGGATGCCGTTGTGGTAGGCGGTCAGGCGGGTGTGGTCGATGCCCAACTGTTGCAACACGGTGGCGTGAAAATCATGCCAATGGACGCGTTTTTCCACGGCCTTCCAGCCGATTTCGTCCGTCGCGCCGTAAGCCATTCCCGGCTTCAGGCCCGCGCCGGCCAACCACACGGAAAAACCATTTTGGTTATGATCGCGCCCGGCGCCGAGCACATCGGAGGCCGATTGCGTGAACGGCGTGCGGCCGAATTCGCTCGTGAATAACACCAGGGTGTCGTCGAGCATGCCGCGTTGCCGCAGGTCGGTGAGCAGCGCGGCTAGCGGCTGGTCAATACGCCCCGCCTCGCGGCCATGATTTTGGACCATGTTCTCGTGGGCATCCCAATTGATGCGCGGCGAACCGAAAGCGCCTCCGGAAAAGAGTTGCACAAACCGCACGCCCTTTTCCAACAGCCGCCGGGCCAGCAGGCAACTGCGGCCGAAATCGTGGGTTTGGTCTTGGTCGAGGCCGTACAATTTTTGCATGGACTCGGTTTCATCGGCAATACTGGCGACCTCCGGCACGGCCAACTGCATTTTCGCCGCCAACTGATACGACTTAATGCGGGCGGCCAGGGCGTCGTTGCCGCTGCGCGCCGCCAGATGTTTGCGGTTCAAGGTTTCCAACAGCACGCGGCTGGCTTGTTCGGTGGTGGCGGAAATTTTCACGGCCGGGAAAAGATCATCGATCGGATCGCCTTTACTGCGAATCACGACGCCCTGATGCGTGGCCGAGAGAAAACCGTTGCTCCAGTTGATCGAACCGCCGGCGGGCAGGCCGCGGGCGTCGGGTATGACGACGAAGGCGGGAAGTTCGTCCGTCTCGGCGCCCATTCCGTACGAGAGCCAAGCGCCGGTGGTGGGGAATCCGTTGAGGCGAAAGCCGGTGTTCTGCTGGAATGTGGCCGGCGTGTGGTTCGATGTTTCGGCATACATCGATTTGATCACGGTGAGTTCGTCGGCCACTTTGGCTAGGTGCGGGAACAGATCAGAAACCCAAAGCCCGCTCTGGCCGCGTTGCCGAAACGCCCAATCGCTTTTTCGCAACAGGCCGATCTGCCCAAAAAATACATCGGCCGATTCGATGCCGCCGAACTTCTTGCCTTGGTATTTTTCCAGCACCGGTTTGTAGTCGAAGCTATCAACCTGGCTGAGTCCGCCACAGAGGCAGATGTGAATCGCGCGTTTGGCGGGGGCGGCGTGATGCGGCCAAGGGTCGGCCGCTTCGGGCGGCAGCGGCGCGGCTTGCACCTGGCCGTCTTGCATTAGTAACGCGGTCAGCGCGACGCCGCCCAATCCGGCCGACGACCAAGATAAAAAATCCCGCCGCGTTTTCAAATGGTTTTCCGCCGCTCGATGCATGTTCATGACATTTCTCAATCAATAAACAAAAACTCGTTGCTGTTGAAAACGATGCGGCAAAAAGCCGGCAGGCCATGCTGCTCGACAAACGGCGCCGCGGCGCGTAATTCCGCCTCGTCGGGCCGACGTTGGTAGGCCAACCTGAAAACAGCCACCACTTGCGCTGCCGCGTCTTCGGCGGCGCCGGCTTTCACGCGCGTCGCGGCGGCGGCGGCCATGCGCAACACGAAGGCGTTGTTGAGCAACGATAACGATTGCACGGGAGTGGTCGTGACGGCGCGATTCGGCGTCATGGTGGAGGGGTCGGGGCAATCGAAGGCGTCTAGCAGAGTGCTGCGTCCCGAACGAACCCAGGTGCGATAAATCGTGCGGCGATGAAACGCGGGGCCGACCGGGTCGATCATCTCATAGAACTGGGAGTTGAAAGTCGACGTTTTGAAATCTTGATACGGCGGACCGCCCAACTGCTGGTTCAACATTCCGGCGACGGCCAACATGGCGTCGCGCAATGTTTCGGCTTCCATTCGATGTGGTTCGCGGCGCCATAACAGCCGATTTTGGGCGTCTCGTTTCAGGGCCAGCGGCCGGCCGCCGGTTTGTTGTCGGTAGGCGGCCGATGTCACGATCAAACGCTGCAAACACTTGAGGCTCCAATCATTCGCGATCAGCCGATTGGCCAAGAAGTCAAGCAGTTCCGGGTGCGAAGGGCGGCCCCCGTTGAAGCCGAAATCGTTGGGCGTGTCGACAATGCCAACGCCAAAGTGGTAGTGCCAAATGCGGTTGGCCATCACGCGGGCAAACAGAGGATTGTGCGGCGAGGCGATCCAGGCGGCCAGTTCGCGGCGGCGGGCGGCGTCTGGGGCGTCGGCGGGAAGTTGAAAGTCGGAGTGTTCGGCGCCGAGCGACGAAATTCCGTTGGCGGAAACAACGTCGCCCAAACTGGCCGGATTCCCTCGCAACAAAACGTGCGTGGTTTCCGGCGCGCGGGGCGTCACGGCGTACGCCTTACGATTGCGTAGCCTCGCTATTTGTTGGTCGTGCGAAACAATCGCGGCGCGCCAGTTGTCTCGCTGCGTTCGTTGCGAGGCCGATAACCGCGCCGTGATGTTGCTGGGAAGTATGAAAGGACTGGCGGCGAACGAGGCGGCAACCTCTTCAGCCGACAACGCCCGATCGTAAACCTGTGCGCGGTCAATCTGCCCGGCCAGCATGCGGTTTCCGCCAGCAACCGTTCCATGCCGCAGACCGAATACAATTTGCGCGCCGCCCGGCTGGAAACCGGCTGGGCCGTTCGACTTGTAGGCGGCGCCGTACGGCCGGCCGTTGCGGTAACATTCAATGCGGCCATCGGCGTGGTACACAATCGCGATATGCACCAATTGCCGATCGGCCAGGTCTTCATTGGAGGCGGCTTGTAAATCTTTGGTGCGTCGAAAACCGTCGCTGCCGACGGTCCAGATGCGAGATTGCCGCTCGGCGTAAACGATTGCGTCGAACATCTGGCCATCGAGCGATTGCACACTGAGCACACCGCCGCCGCTCTGTTCCAGATACGCCAGTTGCACCCACGCCTCCAGGGTTTTGCTCGGCAACGGCTTCTCAATGGGCGGCGTCACGACGAAGGCGGTTTTGCCGTCGAGAATCAGGCGGCCGTTTTCCGTTTTCGCGGCGCCTCGCGCCGAAGCGTGCAGTTTGCCAATGGAGTCTTGCAGGTCGTTGTTGAAATCCCAGCGGGCGAAAGGCCGCGGAGCGGACGTTGAGCCGCTTCCCCGTTCGTCCGTTTCGTGTTCTCGCCTGAGCGCGGCCAGCACTGGCTGCTCCAGGTTCGCGATTCGATTTTGCAACTCCGCCCGCCGTTGCTCCAACTTCGCGATTTGCTCCCGCATGGGCGGCGTCATCAGAGGCCGCTCTCCGTGCCGCACGCCGCCCAGCGCGGCGGTCAGTTGGTAGTATTCCTTTTGCAAAATGGGATCGAATTTATGATCGTGGCAACGCGCGCAGTTGACCGTCAAACCCAAAAACGTCTGACCCACCGCGCCCACGATATCTTCCAGTTCGTCTTGACGAACCACCGCCCGCATGGCGACGCTCTGTTGCATTTGCCCGACCGAATCATAAGGACCGGCGACCAAAAAACCGGTGGCCGTGATGGCGTCGGCGTCGTTGGGCTGGAGCACATCTCCGGCAAGCTGCCGGCGGGCGAAGGCATCGTAGGGCAAATCGTGGTTGAAGGCCTGAATCACCCAATCGCGATAACGCCAGGCGTTGGGGCGGATTTGGTCGCGTTCAAAACCTTGGCTTTCGCCAAATCGGACCACATCCAACCAGTGCCGCGCCCAACGTTCGCCGTATCGGGGCGAAGCCAACAGCCGATCAACCAAACGTTCGTAGGCTTGCGGCGAGCGGTCGGCGGCGAATTGTTCGACGTCTTCGTAGGTCGGCGGCAGGCCGAGCAGGTCGAACGACAACCGGCGGATCAGCGTGCGCCGATCAACTTCGGGAGAAGGCGCCAAGCCGCGATGCTGCAACTTGCGGATGATAAAATGATCGATAGGATTACGCGCCCAACGGAGCGTTTCCTCAGACGCCTTATCAGGAGCCGGCGTCGCTGCATGCTGTAACGGTTGCAGCGACCACCAATCGTAACCGGCGCGGTCAGCGGTCGACCAACGAAAGGGATCGATCCTTTGGTCGCCCCATACGGCGCCACTTAAAATCCAGCGTTTGAGGATCTCTTTTTCGTCCTGGGGCAGCGGATGCTTGGGAGGCATTTCATCGTCTGAAACGCGCTGCCAGACGTTGCTTTCACCTAGATCCTGGCCGACCAAGGCCGGTCCGCTGTCGCCTCCGGCGGCGGCCGCCGTTTGTTCGGAAAGATCGAGCCCGCCTTCTTTTTCGGTGGCGTTGTGGCAGCCCAGGCAGCGGCGAGCCAATAGCGGCGCCACCGATTCGTTGAAAAACCGAGCATCTTCGTTCGACGTTTCGGCGGCTCCAGCGGACGGGCCAGCGCCCAGCCAGACGCCTGTCCAGGCAATGGACCAGAACAAACAACCGAAAAGGAATCGTGAATCAGTGCGTCTCATCGAATATCGCATCTTTCGATCTCTGGCGTCTTCCAGCGTTGCAAAGTGCAGGCGACGGTCACAACTATCTTACACGAACGTTGACGGGTCGTGGGTTGGATTTCGCGATGTAGCGTGTTTGGTGTTGGAGTTCAGCCTTTAGGCTACTTCGACAGACGCGACGACGACGGAAACATGCTAAAGCATGAACTCCAACGGTGCAGCCAAACGGGTTGTGGAAAACTCCGTGTTTGGTTAATTCTCAGACAATTGCGCCGCTTGTATGCGCGACCGCCAGACCCAAACCATCAAGAAGAGGCCGCCGAGAAAGCCGCCCGCGTAGCTTGCGTTGTGAATCCAGAGGTCGGTCAGAAAATACACCTGCACATCGTCGGGGACCGCCACTCGCATCGGACCAACAAGCCACACCCAGCCATTGACCGCGCAAAAATAGCCCACGCCTCCCGCCAGAGTCGCCAACGCGCCCACGCCGACCAGCAAAATGCTCATGGGACGCATCAATGAAATCGCCGTTCGCTTCGGCCGAGAGCCGATCCGACTGATCGTAGCCAATGGCGCCCCCAATAAAACGCCCACCCACCATGAGGCGATCACGCCCCAGCCCAGGCCCAGCAGCGTGGGGTCGTTTGTGCCGAAAACCGGAGGATGGCCAATGGTAAAGTATTCCACGCAAATGCGCGCCGTGATCTGATCGTGAACAATACCATACGCCACGCAGAAACCGACCGACAACAAAAGAATCGCGATCCACTGCATGACCGAAACTCCTGTTCATTCGACGTCGCTGTTCGCGGTAACAAACTTCGCACGGCTACCAATGACTCGTTTAACGGCAAGCCGAAGGCGACTGCGTTTGGCGCCAGCGCGTACAGTCAAGGAAAAAACACAGTCGCCTTCGGCTTGCCGTTAAACGAAAATGTGCCATTTTCAACCGTGAGCGGTAATAAAAAACATGCTAAAGCATGAACTCCAACGGTGGGCGGCGGCGTTACCAGAAAAGGCTGAAGGTCACCCAGGCGGTGACGAACAACAACAGAACGGCCAACCAATTCGGGTTCAGCCAGCGCGGCGTGACGGCATCGATGATTTCGTCCTCCAACGGCGGCAATTCTTCTCGGCTGCGCCCCAGCCAGCCTTGTTCGTTCAACTCCAGCATTGCGGTTTCGCGGCTCTCCGCTCCCAGCACCAGCGTGGCGACAAGCATCGGCGCCGCAGTGAATAGAATCGACCACGAATACGCCAGCCACTGGCTGGTGAGCCAAGTGGGCAGCCAAGTGATATCAAAAAACTGCCGGTCGCACAGCGCCAACATGCCGTAGGCCGATCCACAAACAAGGCCGAACAAACCGCTTCTTCGGTGTGCTCGCGTAAAGACGCCGGCGACGTACACGGTAAACAGCGGCGTCACGAAGACTGGAATGAGCGTGAGCAACGCGTTGAGCATGTGCTCCTGTTTCCAGATGAACGGCAGATATAAAAAGCCGATCAGGAGCACGCCGCCGGTCGCCAAGCGGCCCACGAACACATAGTGTTTATCAGACCCCGTGCGGACGATGAACCGCGCGTAGACGTCGCGGGTGAAAATCGCGGAAAGCGCCGAACCCATCGAATCAAACGTGCTGACCACCGCCGCCGCCAGCCCCGCCACGACAATCCCCTTGAACCCCGCCGGAAGATACGTATTGGCCATCAGCGGATAGAGTTCGTCGACCGTGCTGAATTCTGGCAAGCCCGGCGCCACGCGGCCCAAAACTCCCAGGCAGGCGGAGAGGATCATCATCGGCAAACTCAGGCTCACGCCGAAGAGCGCCGCAAGTTTCATGTCGCGGAGCGAACGCGAGCCCATCAGACGCATCGTTTGCGTGTGGTTGACGGTCCAGTAACCGCCGCCGATGATCACCCAGCCGACAACTATCCAATAGGGCGAGGTCTGGTTGTGTTCTCCCCGATAACTGGAAATGTGCAGCAGGTCTTGATGTGAAAGATATTCCGTTGCCGGGCCTTGGGTTTGATCGGCCAACGCCAAAGATTCCTTCAAGCCCGTCCAACCGCCAACGGCGTTCAAAACGGTGAAAAAAATCACCAACGAAGAGGCCATCATCACCAGACTTTGTGCGGCGTCGGTCCAGACCACCGATTTCAGCCCGCCCCAGGCGGTGTAAATACCGGAAAAAACGACCAACACGATAATCAAACCCCAGGCCCCCGCCGGCGGCAATTCAACCAGACTGGTCAGAACCAAGTACGCCCCCCAAATCATGAGCCCCAACATGGAGGTGCGGTATTGAATTTGAATCAGAGCGCTGAGAACGCGGGCGGCAGGACCAAAACGCGCCTCCAAATACTCGGCATTGGTGTAAAACCCAAACTTGGCAATCGCGGGGACAATCCAAAATGCGGCCAGAATGCCTCCCACGGCGCTGCCCAACGCATGCACCGTAAGCACGTGTAGACCTTGGCTGTACGTTTGGCCGGTGACGCTGACCAAATCGGCGTTGTCGACATTCGTGGCGAACATTGATAACCCCACCGCCCACCACGGCAGCACGCGACCGGCGAGAAACCAGTCGCTGCTCGATTCCGTGCCCCACGCCAAATAGAGCCCATAGGCGATGATCGAACCGTTGAGCAGCAAGACAATAAGCCAATCGAGCGCAGACATTCCGTTTGCTTCCTCCGATTCTCTGAAGTGGCGTCGAAAAAGACGCCGCCGCGGTTTCTTACGCCAACAGTTTTTGAACCACATTCCCCGCGACGTCGGTCAGGCGGAATTCCCGGCCCTGGAATTTGAACGTCAGACGTTCGTGGTTCATGCCCAGCAAGTGCAGAATGGTGGCGTGGAAATCGTGAACGCTGACAGGATCCTCCACCGGGTAATAGCCGAGTTCGTCGGTCTTGCCGACGGTGGCGCCGCCCTTCACGCCGCCGCCCGCCAACAGCGCGCAGAAGGCGTCTTTATGATGGTCGCGGCCGAAGTTCTTATTCGGTTTGCCATTGTTCGACTTACCTTGGAGCATGGGGGTGCGGCCGAATTCGCCTCCCCACACCACGAGCGTGTCGTCGAGCATGCCGCGTTGTTTGAGGTCTTGGATGAGGGCGGCGGCCGGTTGATCGACCTGCTTGCATTTTTTGGTCAGGCCCGCCTGCAAGCCGCCATGATGATCCCAACCTTGATCAAACAGTTGCACGAATCGGACGCCCCGCTCCACCAGCCGGCGAGCCAACAAGCAGTTGTTCGCGAAACTGCCGCCGCCCGGTTCGGCGCCGTACATCTTTAACACATGCTCTGGTTCGGCCGAGAGGTCCATCAATTCCGGGACCGACGACTGCATACGGTAAGCCATTTCATATTGATTGATGCGCGTCGCGATTTCAGGATCGCCGACGTCGGCCAATTGGACTTCATTCAGTTTGTTGATGCTGTCGACAATGCGGCGGCGGTCGTTGCTGGCAATTCCCCGAGGATTCGAGAGGAACAGCACCGGGTCGCCCTTGCCGCGAAACTCCACGCCCTGATACACCGTGGGCAGGAACCCGCTGCCCCACAAACTATTTCCCGCCCCCGCCACGTTGCCGGTGATCATCACGACAAAGGCCGGCAAATCTTGGCTGGCCGAACCGAGGCCGTAAGTCACCCAACCGCCCAACGAAGGACGCCCAAACCGCCCGAACCCGGTTTGATAAAAAAGCTGCGCCGGCGCGTGGTTGAACAGCTCCGTGTGCAGCGTTTTGACGACCGCAATATCGTCGGCCGATTTCGCCAGATTCGGCAGCAGCGAGGAAAACTCCTGGCCGGAATCGCCATGCTTTTTGAATTCAAATTTGGAGCCGAGCAACGTCGGCTTGCCTCGCAAGAAAGCGAACCGCTGGCCCTCCAAGTATTTCTCGGGACAGAGCTGGCCATCGTGTTTGCGCAACGTCGGTTTGTCTTCAAACAGGTCAAGATGCGAAGGCGCGCCCACCATGTGTAAAAAAATCACGCTCTTGGCGCGCGGCGCGAAGTGCGGCGGCTTTACCGCCAAGGGGTTCGCCGGCAAAGGCCTTGCCGCCGTGGGAGCGGCCGATGCCTCACCCTGCAACAGCGACGACAACGCCGCGGCGCCAATACCCATGCCGGCGGTTTGAAAGAGTTCTCGGCGGCTGGGCGTCGTTAAGTTTTGTGGGAGCGAAAACATCGCTTATCCTTTGGTGATAACTTCGTCGAGATTCAACAAAATGTTCGACAGATAAAACCAGGCCGCCCATTGGGCGCGCGGCAAATCGGGCGAGGGAGGTTGGATCGATTGCTCGAAACCGGCAAGCAGTTGTTGCACCGCTTCAGGATGCTCTTGAAAACGCTGCAACTCCCGCTGGTACACCTCCAGCAAATGCTGCGACTCCATGTCCGTCGGCCGACGCGAAAGGCACAGCCGAAATGCGTACTCCACCCGCTCGACCGCCGACAAATGCGTGTCGTTGCCCATGATGCGCAACGCCAACGCAGCCGCCATCTCCACGTATGCCTGATCGTTCAGCAGCGTGAGCGCCTGCAGCGGCGTGTTGGTGCGCGAACGTTTGATCGTGCAGGTGGTGCGGTCGGGAGCGTCGAAATTCATAAAACCAGGATACGGCGTGCTCCGCAGCCAATACGTATAAACGCCCCGGCGAAATCGATCGCCATTGTGCGACGTGACGTACTTCGGCGCGTTGCGGCCCACCGAGCGCCAGAGGCCGTCCGGCTGCGGGGGGAACACCGGCGGGCCGCTCATCTTTCTACAGAGCAAACCGCTGAACGTGAGCGCGTTATCGCGAACCGTTTCAGCCGGCAGACGGAAACGGGGGCCGCGAGAGAGCAGTTTGTTGTAGGGGTCTTTTTCGAGTTTTTCCGGCGAGATACGCGACGATTGCCGATACACCGCCGAACTGACGATCAAACGCAACACATGCTTGCGCGACCAGCCGCTGTCGACCAATTCTCGCGCCAGCCAATCAAGCAAGAGAGGATGCGAGGGCGGGTCGCCCTGGGCGCCGAAATCTTCCGCCGTCGCGACAATGCCCTGGCCGAATATTTCGAGCCACCAACGATTGACCGTCACCCGCGGCGTGAGCGGTTGCTCAGGGCCGACCAACCATTTCGCCAAGTCGATGCGCGTCTGCCGCTTGGCGCCGTTGTTGGCGACCGGCGCGTCCTTTTTCACGGCCGCCATGAAAATATCGGGAGGCGACGCGCTGACTTCGAATGTCGGCGATAAGAAATTGCCGCGTTCAAAAACACGCGTCACGCGGGGCTCCTTTTGCTCCACCATGATGAGCGACGTGGCGGGCTTGAGCGCCGCGAGTTGTTTCTCCAACTGAGTAATGGTTTGGTCGATCTTCTTGGCCCGCGGCTCACCCGCGAGACGAAAATCTTGCAGCACTTTGTCTTGTTTTTTGCTACGTTTTTTCGCGGGCGTTTTGAGAACCTTGACCACATCGGCCGGCAGCGCCTTCTCTCCGGGGTTGCCAGCCCCGGGATTTCCGGTCATTGCCAAGAGACGAAAACGGCCCAGTGTTCGGCCGCCGCCGTGGTGTTGCTTCATCACGAAACGCAGGCCGGTCGTGGCTGCCGCGTCGCACGGTGTTTGGGTGAGGAACGTGGCTTCGTGCGGCTTTCCGAACTGCGGGTTGATCGCCCAGCCGGTTTCCGGCTGGCCGTCAATCGCTCCCTCCACGAGCCAATTCTGCTGCGAAAAATCAGCCTTGGCGCCATGCAAAACGATTTTTTGCGAGGACTCTGGCTCTCCGCCCACATACACTTCAAATTCCTGGAGCACGAAATTTGGACGCGGCGCATCGTGCCGACCGGGGCCGTTGGCGGGCAACGAGGCGTCGGTCAGGGTTTCGAGTTTGAAAGCCGTGATGCCGGCAAGGTCGGTCCGCACGACGACGGTGTATTCGTCTTTGTCGGGACGCTTGCCGCCCACCAAAACCGACTGGTCCTCCAACACATCGCCCGAAGCGCCACCGGTCGAAACAAACGACTCCACCTCCAACACATGCCATTTCGGCGCCGACCGTGCAGCCGCCAACAATCGCGTCTCCCAAGCCGCCTGCTCTTTTTTCCAAACGGCCAGCAATTTGGTGCGCTCCTGCTGCACCGCCGCCAGCTTCTCTTGGACCGTCTTGCGGCGAGCGGCGCGAGCCGGCGAGAGCGGCAACTCCATTTTGGGGCCGTAGAAATTGTAGGTCACGCCGTCTCCTTCCACTTCCAACGGCGTGTTGTTGAAATACGCGAAGATCTGATAAAAATCCTTTTGCGTGAACGGATCGTATTTATGGTTGTGGCATTGTGCGCAGTCGAAGGTCGTGCCCAACCAAACCGAGCCGGTCGTGATCACGCGGTCGAGAATCTGATTGACCCGGTTTTCTTCAGGGTCGACGCCCGCCTCGACGTTGCAGGTCGTGAGGCGATGGAAGCCGGTGGCGATTTTTTGGTCGAGCGTGGCGTTGGGCAACAGATCGCCGGCGATCTGTTCGATCGTGAATTGGTCGAACGGCAGGTCGGCGTTGATGGCGCGAATCACCCAGTCGCGATACGGCCACACTTCGCGGTATTGGTCGGCCTGGTATCCGTTGGAGTCGGCGTAGCGGGCTAGATCGAGCCAAGGCCGCGCCCAGCGTTCGCCAAATTGAGGTGAAGCCAACAACCGAGCGACCACGCGTTGGTAGGCGTCGGGGCGAGAGTCGGCGAGAAAGGCGTCGACTTCTTCAATGGTCGGCGGCAAGCCGATCAAATCGAGCGAGACGCGCCGCAACAGTGTGGCTTTTTCGGCCGGCGGCGCCGGCGAAAGCTGGTGTTGGTCGAGCTTGGCCAGGGCGAAGGCGTCGAGCGGAGTGAGCACCCATTCGGGACGCGAAACCGCCGGCAACGCGGCTTTTTTTGCCGGTTGGTAGGCCCAGTGCATGTCGAGCGCGTCGACCGGCGAACCCACGCCCTTGGGCCACGGCGCGCCGGCTTCGATCCAGCGTTTGATCAGATCGATTTCCGCAGCGGTGAGAGGGTCTTCGTCGGGCGGCATTTGATCGGCGTCGCCCACGCCGCGCAGGCGGTCGAGCAACAGGCTCTTGGTGCTATCGCCGGGCGTGAACAAAGCGCCCGAGATGCCTCCCCGCATGACAATAGCGCGGGCGTCGAGCCGTAGTTGGCCTTCTTGTTCATCTTCGCCATGACACGAATAGCAATTTTGCTGAAGCAGAGGTTCGATATCTCGCACGAAATCGATCGGGTTTTCATCGCCCATCGCACTGCGAGGCGCTTCGCTGACACCCAAAACGGCGAGCAGCAATATGAGAAGGGATGACAGCGAGCGTCGCGAAATCTCGCGTGGGCGCCAAACGGTTGGTCTGAACATACCGGAAACCCAAGAAGAGGCGTTTGAGGCGGGACAACACACCTCTGCATTAAACCATAAACGGGCGTTTTAAGCGACCGTTTTCCGCGCCGTGGGAGCGTGCGTGGTTCGGCTGTTGTCTGTGTTCTCAGGAAGTGTGGGAAGACTACCTCCCGGTTCAGAAGCCCGGCTTTTTCAAAAAGCCGGGCTTCTCAGGCGCCAATTCGGGATTTGATTTCCCCGCGAGCTTTGCCTCAAGGCGTCAAACCGTACGCGGCCGACATTGTGAGAGAACCGGCCGCGAGATAAACTTAACAATGTCTCGCCGTGGCGCGTATGCGGCGGCGGCTTCAGCCGTGGCGGGGTAATCTTCCGAGACGCCTTCCCGTCGAACGCCGCTCCCTCCTTGCGCGGGAACGCTTTTTTCCCACAACGGCCTACTTCCAGAATGTTCGATGCCGCACTACCCCGATCTTGAAACGTTTGAAAACCTGGCCCGCGAGCACCAGATCGTGCCGGTGTTTCGGCGACTGCTCAGCGATAATCTGACACCCGTCAACGCCTTGTTCAAACTCGATAAAGGCGCCAGTTCGTGCCTCTTTGAGAGCGTGGTGGGCGGCGAAAAAGTGGGGCGTTACAGTTTCCTCGCTGCGCAGCCGTTCTGGAGAATTCGGGCCTATGGCAATCGTGTCGTGATTGAAGCCGACGGGAGGCGTGAGGAGTTTCATTCAGAAAACCCCTTGCATGAACTCCGCCGGCGGCTCGACGCACTGAGTGCGGCGCGGCCCGAGGGTTTGCCGCCCTTTGCTGGCGGCGTGGTCGGTTATGCGGGGTACGATGTGGTGCGGTATGCGGAACACCTGCCCAACGCGCCGTACGATGATCGGCAATTGCCGGATCTTTCGTTTGCTTTTTACGACCAGATGGTGGTCTTCGACAACGTCACGAAGACCATGTACGTGATCGTTTCGGCCCGCATCGAAAACGGTGAATCGGCCGCCCAGGCGTATCAAAACGCGACGGCGCGCGTCGATGCGTTGGTGGCTTGTTTGTCAACCGCCTCCTCCACGCCGGCGCCTGCCGATATCGCCACCGCCGGAGATTTGCATTCAGAGCCGCGTTCCAATTTCAAGCCGGAGGCGTTCAAGCAGGCGGTGCGAGAGTGCGTGAAGTACATTGAGGCGGGCGATATTTTTCAAGTGGTTTTGAGCCAGCGGTACGAGGTCGATCTTACCGCCAGTCCATTGGAAGTGTATCGCACGTTGCGCGTGGTGAACCCCAGCCCGTTCATGTTTTATTTACGCACGCCGGAGTGTACGTTGGTGGGCAGCTCGCCGGAAATCATGTGCCGCGTGAAAGACAACGTCGTGACCGTGCGGCCGCTGGCCGGAACGCGGCCCCGCGGCGAAAATGAACAACAAGACGCCGCCTTGGCGGAGGAATTGTTGGCCGATCCCAAGGAACGCGCCGAACATGTGATGTTGGTCGACTTGGGCCGCAACGACGTAGGCCGCGTGGCCCGCTTCGGCAGCGTGCAACTGACCGACTGCATGACCATCGAACGCTATAGCCACGTGATGCATATCTCTTCCAACGTTGATGGCGTGCTCCGCCACGATTGCGACGCCTTCGACGCCCTCCAAGCCAGCTTGCCCGCCGGCACGGTTTCCGGCGCGCCCAAGGTGCGGGCCATGGAAATCATCGATGAACTGGAACCGAACCGGCGGGGGCCCTATGCTGGAGCCGTGGGCTACATCGACCTGGGCGGCAATATGGACACTTGCATCGCGCTGCGCACGATCGTGATTCAAAACGGCAAAGCCTACGTGCAGGCGGGCGCGGGAATCGTGGCCGACAGCGATCCCGAAGCGGAATTCCAGGAAACTCGCAACAAGGCCCGCGGCCTACTCAAGGCGATAGAAATCACCGAAGAACGCGTGCGAGAATAGGTTGTCCGCTAGAGAAATCAGCCAGGGAAAAAACCATGATAGATTGCCAGGGAATCTCGCGGCGCAACGTCCTGCAAATGGGCGTGTTGGGATTAGGCGGCCTCACGCTGGCCGATTATCTGAAATTGCAAACGCAGGGCGCTATTTCTCCGCAGCGCGCAGATACCAGCGTGATTCTGTTCTGGCTCAGCGGCGGACCCGGCCACATGGAAACCTGGGACCCCAAACCCGAAGCTCCCGCCGAATTTCGAGGACCACTGGCCGCCATTGCGAGTTCGGTCCCCGATGTTTTCCTCAGCGAATTGCTGCCCCGGCAAGCGGCGCTCATGGAGCATTTGGCGATCGTGCGTACGGTGCAGCACGGTTCCGGCGACCACACCAAGGGCAATCATTGGATGCTCACCGGCTTTGAAGGGCCGGCGTTCAACGCGCCCGATAATCGGCAACAGCGGCGGCCTTCAGTCGGTTCGGCAACCGCCAAACTTCGCGGCGCGAATCGAGCCGGCATGCCGGCGTATGCGGCGGTTCCGCATTTGCGAGGCGGGACCGATAATCTTTTCCACTACGCGGCGTATTTGGGCGGCGGCGTGAATCCTTTTGTCGTTAATTCCGATCCTCAAAGTGACAAATTCCAGGTGCGGAATCTATCGTTGCCGCAAAGTCTGACATCTTCGCGGGTCGAACACCGGCGCACGTTGCTCAAAGACCTGGACGGCTTCCGCGCGCGGGCGGAAACCGGCATGCAAGATCTCGCCGAACACCAGCGGCAAGCGTTCGATCTGGTCACGAGCAACCAAGTGCGCGAAGCGTTTGATATATCCGCCGAGCCGAGTTCGCTGCGCGATTCCTACGGCCGGCACACCTTCGGCCAAAGTGCGTTGCTCGCGCGACGGCTGGTGGAGAACGGCGTGACGTTTGTGACAGTCAACTGCGTGCCCTGGGACCACCACGGTTCGCCCGGCCAATACAAAACAGAAGAGGGCTCCCACAAACTCATCCCGCCGCTAGACGCCGCCATCGGCGGACTGGTGCAAGACTTGATCGATCGCGGCCTGTACGAAAAAACGTTGATCGTGGCGATGGGCGAGTTTGGCCGCACGCCGCGCATGAACAAAAACGCCGGCCGCGACCATTGGGGCCGAACCTTCAGCGTGCTCTTCGGCGGCGGCGGCATGAACATGGGGCAAGCCATTGGCAGGTCGAGCGCGCGAGGGGAGCGGCCGATGGAGCGCCCGCTGACTCCCCAAGATGTTGCCGCCACGATTTACCATCACTTGGGCATCGACGCCAAACACGTGACATTCCCCGACCGGCTCGACCGCCCGATGCCGTTGATCGACGCCGGCCAGCCGATCCACGAATTGGTTGGGTGAGGCAACGCTTGCGGTTCAGCCGGCAACTGCCGCGTGAGCCGGGCAAATTTGGCGTCGGGCGTCTATCGGTGGTACGATGTCCTTCGGCCGCCCCCCCGCTCACCGATGTTATCCCTGGCTGAATCGAGAAAATGCTATGTCCTCGCCACGCGCGTCCGCCGCTCGCCATATACCCCGCCGCCGCCATATACCCCGCCGCGATTTTCTGAAAGCCAGCATGGGCGCCGCCAGCGCCGCCGTCTTGGGCGGCTTCGGGACGCGCTCGGCCGTGGCGCTGCCGCGCGAGCAAGATCTGCGCATCGTGAACATCCAACGCACCACGGTGAAGCTCGATTTTCGGCCGGCGCCGAATCGGGCGATGTCGCGCGAACTGCCGCACTGGAAATACAGCGAGATTTTTGAAGTGCGGTTGCAGTCGGGCGATGTCGGCCTGGGAGAGACGCTGCTTTATTACACCTGGGGCGCGACCGACGACGCCGACGTCGCCCGCGCTGAGGGCCGAAACGCCGCCGCGCTAATGTGGGACGACTCCCTCGGCGCCGGCTTGCAAATGGCGCTGTTCGATGCCGTGGCCCGCGCGGCGCAGGTTCCCGTGCATCGGTTGCTGGGATCGCAAGTGCATGAAAATACGCCGCTCTCCTGGTGGAATATCGACACCTCCGCCGCCGACATGGCCTCCGAATGCGCCGAAGCCCATCGCCAAGGCTACACCGCCTACAAAACCAAGGGCCGTCCCTGGTTCGACCTCTGGCGCCAGATGGATCTGGCCACCGCCGCCGTGCCGGAAACCTTCAAAATTGATATGGACTTCAACGACACCCTGCTCGACGCCAAACGCGCGCTGCCGATCATCAAAGACATGGACGCCTACCCGCAGTTCGCCATTTGCGAATCGCCGATTGATCAGTCGAACATCAAAGACAACCAAATCATTCGCCGTGCGATGAAAGCCGGGTTGGCCATGCACTATGGCACGCCTGATCCGATCGTGGCGTTGAAAGAAGAGATTTGCGATGGCTTTGTCGTGGGCGGCGGCGCCAGTAAGGTGATGGCCGCCGGGCGGGTCGCGGCGATGGCGAACAAACCGTTTTGGCTGCAACTGGTGGGCACGGGCATTACCGCCGCCTTCTCGCTCCACTTTGGCGCGGTGCTCAGCCACGCCACCTGGCCCGCCGTGAATTGTCACCAACTCTTTACGACCAACATGCTCGCCAAGCCGATTGTCGTCCGCGATGGCATGGCCGAAGTTCCCACAACGCCGGGGTTGGGCTACGAACTCAACCGCACAGCGCTCGAACGTTACCGTGTGGAAAAACCCCGCCGCCGTCCCGACCCTCCCCGATTGATCGAAACCACCTGGCCCAACGGCCAAAAAGTTTTTTACGCGCCGACCGGCGAAGTGAATTTCATGCTCAATCCGGCCCGTCGCGGCGAGACGCCGTTCTTTCGCCGCGGCGCCGACACGCGCCTTGTGCCGAACGACGGCAGCGCCCAATGGCGGCAGCGGTTCGAAGCCGCCAAGAACGGCCCGGTTTTTGAGTAAGGCGAGCGGCAGATGAAAATTTACCTAATACAAGCACGAAGCGCAAGCGAGTGAATCAGAAAACGGTCATTCCCGCATAGGTGGGAACCCAAAAAAATCACGGACTCCCGCTGCGTGCGGGTAAGTTATTTTCCGCCGCTCGCCTAAGGATCTGTCCGCAAGTAACTTACCGAATTCAAAGCCCGGCATTTTGAAAATGCCGGGCTTTTTTGATCGGACAACCGGTAACTTATTTTCAGACGAGCCCTAAAGCCTGAGAACACCCCAGAGGGCGTTCTCAGGCGGGCGATTATATTCCCAGCCGCCGGTTGGAGCCTTTCAGGCAGTAAACGCCAACCACCAACAGCACCACCCCCAGGAGCATCATTTCTTCCTGATCCATATTGGCGAAGTGCCGTAAGATCATCGTTTTCCAACGCAGAATAGTGTGCCACATGATCATTTTCACCGACAGAGCCACGCGCAACGCAAGAAGTTGTGTTATCCAAGTTTAGGTTTGCTTCTTTCGTAGTACAGCAAGAAAAATGGCCATTTACCGTTTTTTCACCGCAAACCCTCCTCGCTGCTGGGGCGAATGGCGATTCCTAGCCCGACCGCGCCGCTCACGGTTACCCGCAAGCCCCTAGCCAGACCGAATAACACAGACTACGAACTCCACTTTGCGGCCAGTGGAAGCCCCCCGGAAAAGAGTGCAAAAAGCTGGACTTAAAACCATAATTCCGTAGAACCATTTCGAGTGGCTGGCGTTTCTTTGAAATTTTGGCTTGGCAACGAGTTTCCGGCAATGTGATCTGCGCCCCCTGTCGCCACGGTGTGGTGAGCCGTAGATGTTTGCGGGGTTTGCTCATTGGCGCGCCGGATTCGCGAGCGATACTCTCAACGATTACCCTGCGCAACTCTGAAAAACGTGGGTGGAAACCGGAGTAGACACAATGTTTATGGGGGCGGCGGCGCACCGGCAATTTTGACAGCCGATCGCCATAAGGTTCCTTTTTGGTTCTTGGAGGCCGTTATCTTGCGCTTTTTACGAACGGAACTTGCGTTTTTGCATCAGTAATTGTGTAAAACACCGCTGTTTGTCCGCCCGACCTATTTTCGAGCAAACAGAGTGCGCCGACACAAACAACCCGTTTCCAGGCCGATTATTGCGGTCACGAAATGGCGAATACAACAACCTAAGAGCTCCTAACATAACCCCTGTTTGGCGTTTCAAACACGGAGTTTAATGCTGACCCACCAAGTTGTGTTAGAAGGTATAACTTGCAAATCGCGATGTGCGAATTCAATGAGTCGATCAAATGAATACAATCGCCACTATTTTTGTCGTTGATAAAGAACCGCAGGTTTGCCAAGCGGCGTCCGCGATTGCCTCTTCGCTTCATTTGCAGGTGCGACGCTATTCCTCGGCGGAGGAGTTTCTCCGCGACCGCCGCCCGAATGACGCAGGGTGTGTTCTGATCGCTTTTGGCTTGCCGGGCATGAACGGCCGCAAACTCCAACAAACGCTGATCGAACTGCGAGACGCTCGCCCCGCCATCATGCTTGGTAATGAAATGGAGGTCGGGACGATCGTCGACGCCATGCGCGACGGCGCCGTGACCGTTTTCGAAAAACCTTGTGACGCCACGAATCTGACCCAAGCGGTCCGCCAGGCGTTAGAGATTGACCGCACTCGCCGAAGACGCCGCGCCCGACGAGACGACATCGAAAGTCGGATATCTCGACTCACGACCAGCGAACGAGCCGTGATGAAAATGATGTTCGATGGCGTGGCGAACAAAGCCGTCGCGGCTAGGCTTGGCGTCAGCCTGCGCACCGTGGAGAACCGCCGCGCCCAAGTCTTTCAGAAGACCAGTTGCCGCACCTTGGCGGAACTCGTTCGCTGCTGCATGGAGGCGGAGCAACTCGGCTGCATCGTTTTCCCGAATTGCGAGCAAGATTCTCCAGCTGCGCATTAGGACCGCTCGCGAAATTAGTGACGACTTGCGATTTTGAATGGTTAAACTCATTGCCGTGCAACGGCGTGATTATTCCTCAGTGCATCCCGTCATTTCACGAGCGGCCCTAACCGCGTAACAAATGAACCACGGATGGCACGGATCACACGGATGAAGAAGAGTCGTGGCTGCTGGCATCCGCGCCCATCTGTGTTATCCGTGGTTAAAATACTTCAGACTCGTCCGCCAATTGGTTTTCGGCGTCGGTTATGGTTTCTCTGTTTCTTCGGTAGTTCGTTTCTCCGGTGGTTCATGGCCATTTGTCATTGGCCGTCTGTTTGCTCGCATCTTTGTTTCTCTTTCTCCAATGACAAATGACTAATGAAAAATAACTATTGATAAATTTCTTCTTCCCGTGCAAATCAGACAATTATTTCTCGAACGGTGCTTAGCCGTTATTCCACGCCGATGCAGTAGAGCGTTTCGCGGCGGTCGACCCCGGCGCCATCGGCTAGGCGCATATAAATGCGGCTATCGCAGAAAGTGGGCGTGGCGTAGACCTGCTCGCCCAATTGGTTTTTCGAGAGCAACTGGAACGCCCGCGGATTCGCCCCGAAAACAAATGTTTTCCCGCTTTCATTGGTAGCGAAAATACGCTCTCCGACCAGCACCGGCGAAGAAGTGAAGACGCCCCCCAAACGGTTTTTCCAAAGCGCCTCGCCGGTATCGCTTTTCCAACAAACCGCCACGCCGGCGTCGGTCACGGCATACAGATAACCGTCGTTTACGAGCAGCGAGGGCACATACGTTCGCACCGTATTCTCCCAGGCAACCTTGCCGGAGCCATCGGCCTGCATCGCCGCGACATGATTCTTGGGATATCCGCCGGTGGTGAAAACACGCACGCCATCGGTAACCATGGTGGTCACGCATTCGGTGGTGGCGCCTTCGACTTCCCAGAGGGTTTTGCCGGTCAGGGGATCAAAACTCGAAACAACCTCGCACCCGGAAAACAGCAATTGATCGCGTCCGGCCAGATGAAAGATAACCGGCGAGGCGTAGTTGGGCATTTCGGGCCGCTTTCTTTTCCAGACCACGTCGCCGGTCGCCCGGTTGAAACCCACAATGGCGCCGCCGCCTTTGTTATCGGCCGAGACAATCACCAAGGATTCATACAACGCCGGCGAGGAGCCGTAGCCCTGGTGGGTGACATAATCAGTGACTTTCTGTTGCCACAGTTGCTTGCCCGCGAGGCTGAGGGCTGTCGTATAGACGGCGCCGTGGTTGAGGAAATTCACGAACAACCTCTCGCCGTCGCAAGCGACCGACGACGAAGCCTGAGAGCGTTTCTTGTTGCCCTTCTGGCCGAACCCGCCACGGTGGACGGCCGTTCGCCATATTTCTTTTACAGTTTGACGGTCGTAACAGAGCACGTATTGGATTTCTTGCTGTTCATCGGCGGAGGTCAGATAGATGCGCGAACCGACCACCGTGGGCGAACTATGGCCGCGTCCTGGGAGGGACGTCTTCCAGAGAATGTTCTCCGTTTCGCTCCAATGCAGTGGAGGATGTTGGCCCTCGGCGGCGATGCCGTTTCGGTTGGGGCCGCGCCACCAAGGCCAGTCGGCGGCGGAAACTTTGATCGGCGAAGGTTCGTTTTCCGCCGCCGGCAGCCGAGTCGTGAAGATGCAAGTTGTCAGCACGATGCTCAAAAACAGGGTGGTGCGAATCATGGCGGCGTTTCAAAAGGGTGGGTGATATTCGGGGGGTTTTCAGGGTGTTAAAAAGCCCGGCATTTCGGAAATGGCGGGCTTTTAGATTCGCCGGCGCTCCACCGCGAATTCTAGCGGTTCTATTTTACAAATTGTAGCGAGTAGAGGTCGGCGTCGTTGAGTTGGAACCGCAGGCGAAGCGGGCGTCCGGCGAGTTGGCCGACATCGCCGCCGTTTTTCCAGGTTACCGTGTGTTGGTAGGCGTCGCCGAACTGTTCCGGGCAGTCGGCGAGCGCATATCCAGAAACCGGCGTTCCATCGAGTTCTTGTATTTCCACGCGCACGCTTCCAGCCGCCGACGTGGAGAAGTTCAACGTCAGGCGGTCGCCGGAGAAAATGAGTGGCCGGGAAAGAAACTCGCCGCCTTCGTAGGGAGCATGCATCGAAACGAAGCCGTCGAGCCGCAATGTGTAGCGACGGAGCAGGCCGCCCTTGCCGTGCCAATTGCTTTCGGTGGAGTAGAGCGAAAGCTCCGGTGGCGCGCCCGGCAGCGAAGAGGCGGTTTCCACCACATGGCAGGCGACATAATGTTGCCCGTAGAGCCAGGTTCCCGGGCGGCCGATGCCAGGACGCATGAACGCTTCATTCCAGCGTTTGAATTGAACGCCGTCCCGGCTGGCCATGAGCATGCATTCAGTGAGGGCCGTGCCGTAACGCACGTGGGCCGAGGCGCGCAACTCGCGCAGTTTGCGGTCGGGCAGAGCACGCATTGAGTCGGACCAGCCCCGCTCGATATAGCGCGTCGGCAGGCCGATGTGAATATGCGGCGCGCGGTAATACGGTTTGATTTGATTCGTATAGAGTTCCACCGGCGGCGAATCGAGGTAGGTCAAATCAGTGGATTGGCCCCAATGCAGGAAGTCGTCTGATACGCCGGTGCGAATCGCGCGGTCGCCGGTCGGTTTCCAGACCTTTTTGGTTGTCTCGCCGCCGGTGAAAATCCGCCAATGGGCGCGGTACTTTCCGAGGGAGCTATCCCAATAGGCGAGATTCTGTGAGTCGAAGGCGCCGTTGGTGATCACGGGTTTGTCATGCATCAACGACCAATGAATGCGTCGGCTGATTGGAAAGCGAACAAACCGCCTTCCGACATAATACCGCCCAACGCCTTGTAACGCGCCTCCGGCGCACAGTTTGGGTTCTCGTCCTTGAAGGGCGCGAAGTTGTGCGTGCCGACGCCGCGAAGAATGATGTTGTTTTTCTTGGAGCCTTCGAATTCGACCAGCCCCAGGTCCGGTTTGTTCCAGTGGACGCCGTCCTGGCTCTCGGCGTAACAATAAAACGGCTCGTGCCGCCCGGTGCTGATTCGGCCCTTGCTCACGTCGAGCTGCAAGCCGCGATAATACATGCGGTAGAGGTCGCCATCTTGAAACACGGTATGGTAGCCGGAACTGGTCCCCTCCCAGGGGGCGTCGTGAACGATGGCCAGTTCTCGCGGCGTGGGATGATGCAGCCGCAACTCCGCCTCGCCCGACAACTTCTCGATCAGAAAATCATCGACGAAAAGTTCCCGCCGCGAGCCGATGTTGAGCGGTTCGCCGCTTCGAAGCGGCGCCGCGAAAAACAGCAGCAACGCCATGAAAACAAAAACAGAAAATCTTTTGTGCGTCATCGGAGTTCGATTCCCAGGTGTGCGCCGACGTGGCGGATGCTGACATCATCTGCATATTCAGGTGTGCATGATAACATGCCAGGACGGCGCAATGGGGCGTTCGATCGGGTATCGAAATAGCACGCTGGCAGCAGGGTCGGCGCGTTGCATTTTGCACCGGTTCAGCGAAATCGTACAGCAAAAATGCAACAAGCGAGTTGAACACCCCGTTCCAAAGGATGCGCAACTCGCTTGTGCTGATCACGACCGCCGTTTAAGGCGGCTCGCTTCTCTGTCGTTCGAAACCCTTCGCCGCTCGTGGCCGGCCTCTTCCCGCCATGGCGGAAACATTCGTAAACCGTTATTAAATAAGAGGTTGACGACTTGCCTTCTTCACTGTTTCCGGCCCCGTTGGCTGGGCGCCTCTTCTCATTTCGGCCCCACAGACCCATTTCAGCCACGTACAACAAACGAGCAACAGCACAAACGCCACGCTCGTCCGTCTATAAAGCATCGCAATTGTCGTGCCAAACGGCCACACATAACCCGCGACGCTTTCAAGCGGGCTCTGGAATCGCAAGAGCAGTAACGATCATGCTAACCTGCTGCACGGAAATCTCCGTCTAATCATTGAGGTGGTTCGCAGTCAGGTTCAGCACATTGTTCGTCGGCGCCTAGAATTACGGTAACCGCCGTCGCCATTTCTCGGGATCACGGGATGTGTGAAAGATACAGTAAACGGTAACAGTCTCTTCTGTAAATTCATAAAATACCGCGTAAGGAAATCGTCTGATCAACGCACGGCGGTATTCTTCGTGTATTTTAGCGTTCATCTCAGGCACACGACGGATTCTTTGAATACAAGCGTCGACGCAACTGAAAAACTCTTCTCCTAATCCCGATCGATGGTCATCGTACCATCCATAAGCCTCGCTAATATCGAACTCTACTTCGGGTGCAATAATCAAATCAGCGGCCATACTGGTTTCGAACCCTACGTTTGACTTCTTCCCAGGATAAACCAACGGACGGATTATTCATCAGGTTGGCCTTTCGTCGGGCCAACTCCTCCTTTTGCCAATCGTAGATGGGCACCTCCGAAGGATCAGCTGCCAGGTCATCCCAAAGATCCTCCACAAGCTGGAGTTTTTCCGGCGGGCTCAGATTGAAAATGGAATCCGTGTTTACGTCCATCATCGTTTCTCATGCCTGCCATGTATTATGTCAACTGCTATCACCGAACGTTGCGATTGCAATGGTTTCGGGAGCGTCTTGGAATACGCCATCAACCCAGCGATCCCACCATCAATGTGAATCGGCCAACGCACTACCAACCGAAGGCCGCTCAACACCACATCCAGTGTACCAAGCCCCCGTTCCCGCGAGCAACAACATTCAAACTCTGCCGCGTTCCCGAATGGACACCGCCCCGCTATTCGATCAGTTCCGCCCCATCTCAATTATTCTTGTCTTGGAACACGATGTGTTCGTCCGCATGTTCCTGATAAACGTCTTGCGCTTGGCGGCCCCAATCGAATCCATGGCGACGCAGTTGTGGTTTGATCTCTTCGTCCGGGAAGTAGGGAACAGCGAGGTACACGGCCACAAAGATAATATCTTCTTCGAGCCATGAGTCGCCAACGGGGTGCGATGGATCAGACATCTCTGTTGGCAGAACCGTGACCTTGTCGCGAGCGAGGGTTGGTCCCGTCTTGTGGAAAGTAACGCGAATGTTTCTGGCTTGGGCTGTCATCGTGATTTCATGCGAAATGGTTGCGGAGGGGAGGCACGGAACGACTGAGCTAACCGGGCGGCAGCCAGCGACTTACCCATCGCGCGAATTGACTGACCGATTCTAGCAGAAAACACTGCGAGGATGAAACACTTGGAAAAATACGAAGCAGCCTGCCAAGTGCGGTGACTAGCCCCGCGCACGATCCAGACGCACCGCCGCTGCGTCTCACGGAGGAACGATGGTTGACAATACAGAAGCCGCGAAGGATCTGATCGATTTCGCCGAAAATCTGGTGTGGACTTCGCCGAGCACATCGGCGCCAAAGACCTCTCGCACGCGTTCTACGATGTCCGCCGCGCACGAGCGCCGACCTGCTCCGCAAAATCGGGCATCAGGGCGGCTGGGTCGCCACCGACTAGTCGCGGTTTCTCCGCGAAAAACGGATTGTTGAAAACGCGGCAGCTCGTAGCAGTTCAAACACTTCAGGAAGACGGATTTTCCACCACGCGGCCCTCGACCAACTGCACGACGCGGTCGGTCTGACAGGCGATTCGCCGATCGTGCGTGACCATCACGATGGTAAGTTGTTGCTCCGTGTTGAGCGACTTCAGCAGCGAGAAGATTTCCTGGCCGGTGGTTTCGTCAAGATTGCCGGTCGGCTCATCGGCCAGCAGAAGTTGCGGCGACTGAATCAGCGCCCGCGCAATGGCGGCGCGTTGCATTTCGCCGCCGGAAAGTTCGCTTGGCCGGTGCCGCAGCCGATGCGAAAGCCCGACCCGCTCCAGCAATGCCTCGGCCCGTTGTTTGTATTGCCGGCGGCGGCGCCAGTATCCCCAAACACTCTCTCGAATCATGCAGGGCGCTAGCACGTTTTCGAGCGTCGTGAGTTCGGGCAACAGATGATAAAACTGAAAGATCATCCCGAAGGTGCGGTTTCGCAGCAACTCCCGGGCGGAGGCGGGAAGGTTATCGATTTGCTGGCCGTCAAAATACACTTCGCCCGAATCGGGCGCGTCTAAAACACCCAACAAGTGCAGGAGCGTGCTCTTGCCGGAGCCGCTTTGCCCCACGATGGTCGTGAATTCGCCCTGCACGACATTCAAATCGACGCCCCGCAACACGGGGATTTCGATTTTCCCCTTGTAGTAGCTCTTCACCAAAGATCGCGTCGACAAATAACCCGATCCGTGCGGGCCGTCGATACGCTGGGATTGGCCCTTTTTTTTCACGGGAGCGCCACCGTTTTTGCGCCGGCGATGAACAACAACATTCCGCTCAAGCTCTTGTGGTTTATTCATAACGCAGCGCCTCGACAGGATGAAGCCGGGCGGCGCGCAATGCCGGCAGCACGCTGGCCACAATGGCCACGCACACCGATCCTAATGCGATCCACCCAACGGTGAACGGTTCTATGACGGTTGGTATCTGTTGGAAATAATAGACCGTTGGATCGAATACCGGGCGGCCGGTCACCCATTCCAAACCCGCCGCAATCGTATTGATATACACCACGAATAACAAACCAATCAGGATGCCGACGCCCGAACCCACGATGCCCAGTGAAAATCCATACGTGAGAAAAATCGTCATCACTCCGCGGCTCGAAGCGCCCAAGGATTTCAACACGCCGATATCACGAGTTTTTTCCACCACAATCATGAAGAACGTGGCCAGAATGCCGAACCCGGCCACCGCGATGATCAAAAACAAAAGAATATTCAGCAAGGTGGTTTCCATTTGCACGGCTTGCAGCAAAGGCCCCTGCAATTGTTGCCAGGTGCGAATGCTGTAGCCAAACTGCTGGGGCGGGAAGCGGTCGTAAAGTTTCTGTTGGGCGGCTTCCAGGTCGACGCCGTCGTGCAGCCGAATTTGGATCTGCGTCACACTGGGCACGCCGGTGAGCGGGTCGACCATGCCGCGCATTTCCTGCAAATGATCGAGCGGCACGAAAGCGAAAGTATGATCGTATTCGCTCATTTTGCTTTCGTAGAAATCGACCACGGTGAAATTGTCCGCCACGATTTGAGGCTGCCCCGCGGTGGGGAATGATATTTGAATGTCGTCGCCGGGGCGGCAATAGAAAATATCCTTGACTTCTTTATCGGCGCCGCGATAACGATGGCTGGCGATGCCAATTCCCAGCACCACGCCAGGATGCTGCTGCTTCATTTCGTCGAACACATGTTCCTCCGCCGCGGCCTGGCGTTTCCTTTGAAAAGGATCGATCGGCCCCGCTGTTTCGGGCGCTGCTTCGGTTACGGGCGTTTCCGCCGCGGGGAGCGTGTTCATCGCGACCGGCTCACCCAATGCTTCGCGGCGCAACCGCTCGGCTTCCTGCATTTGCCGCAAGTAATCGCGTTCGAGCGTGATCCGTTTTCGGCGCCAATTCCAACCGGAAGGCGGCAGGCGGTTGTCGTAGCCCTCGTCGCGGAGAGCAAAACTCAACCGCTCGCGGTTCTCGGCGTGGAGCAAATACTGGGGAAAATCGCTGACCGTTCCATACGATTGAGGGTCGATGCCGATCAAACTGCCGTGCTGCATCATGCTTTCGCCTTGCACGGTCAGATTGAACATGGCGGGCACGACAACCGTGGCCGTGATGCCCTTGAGATCGTCGCCGAGCACTTTGCGAATCTCTTCTTTATGCCATTCGGGGTCGGGAAAGCCGTTTAGGCCGCGTCCCTCGAAGACAATATCGGAGAGCCCATCGTTCAAGCGATGATGCATTTCGACGGTGAAGCCGTCCATCACGCTGTTGACGACGATCAACGTCGCGACGCCCAGCGTAACACTGATAATCGAAGCCAGGGCGATATATCGCGTGCGCAGATAACGCCAACACAAAAGCAGCTTGTACATGGCCAATCCTTCGGCAAGGGCCGCTTCGCGCGGCCGTGTATTCCTTCACTCTATTTCTGAAGCGATTCCCTCACGCCATTCCTTCAGCGCTATTCCTTCGTTGGCGACGCCGTTTCCGACCGCAACAGAGGAAAGAGAATTGCTTCGCGAATGCTCTGTGTATCGGTGAGCAACATGACAAGACGATCAATACCGACGCCCAATCCTCCGGCAGGCGGCATGCCGTAACGCAACGCGCGAATGAAATCGTGGTCCATGCGGGCCATGGAATCGTCTTCCGGCAGCCCAGCCAATTGTGTGCTGAACAGTTCTTCTTGTAAGTCGGGGTCGTTCAGTTCGGTGTACGCATTCGCGATTTCCATGCCCTGAATAAACAGCTCGAAACGTTCCGCGACTTCCGGCTGCGAGCGTTTTCGCTTTGTTAAGGGGCAAATGCTGGCGGGGTAATCGGTGACAAAAATCGGCCCGACCAGAGCGTCTTCCACTTTTTCCTCAAACACTTCGTTCTTGATGACATCGGCATGTTTGCCAGCGGTGTCGAAGCCCAGCTTTTTCGCTAACGCGGCCACGGCGGCTTCGTCGGTTGGGTCGACGCCGGCGTGTTCGGCGAACAGGTCGTTGTAGGTTGCTCTTTGGAACGGCGGCGTAAAATCGATCTGCGCGTCTTTCCAGGGCCGCTTGAGTTCGCCGCCAATGCTCCCGATGGCGTCGAGAATGAGCTGTTCG
>JAJRWU010000085.1 GCA_024276655.1 Planctomycetota bacterium | reverse complement strand
CTATCCCCCGGGCAGACTTTACGTCGAAGGGATTGCCGTCGCGCGATCAAGGGTTCAAACATTCCTAGGAGTTTCCCCGACAGGCTTGGCCGAAACGAGTTCACTTTATTACGGACTGGTCATTCACCGCAGATTGTTTTGCCCCAGTTGGACGTTGAGTTTCTTGTCTGGAGGATAAGCTAGTCGCTAGAACGAGCACTTCGGCTAATTCATTTCAACACCGTGGACATGGTTTGCAACACCGAAGGGCAACTCCCGGTCCGCACAGCGGACCCTACGCCGCTCGATAAATAACGGTCGCATTTGTGTAGCTATCGTCGCCAGACGGTGGGTGGGCGGTGAACCATCCCACGCTCTGGCGAGCATGGCTACGACACTAATCTTCCGCTCGATGCTTACCCGCACGCAGCGGGAGTCCGTGATTTTTTTTGGGGTTCCCGCCTGTGCGGGAATGACCGTGTGCCGATTCACTCGCTTGCGCTTCGTGCTTGTATTAGGTAAATATTCATCTGCCGCTCGTCTAACGACTGGGAGGTCCGGCCTGAAAATCGGCTGGGTGCAGATCGCTCGCCGGCAGCGGCGGAATATTGCTGATCGGCGGCTCTGCTGTGTCGTCGTTGATCGTCGCCGCATTTTCGGTTTGCTCGTCATCCACTCGGAGGCAATTGCGGCCGGCTTGCTTGGCGGCGTAGAGTTTGGCGTCGGCTCGCCGGAACAAACTTTCGGCCGTGTCTCCTTCCCGCACGAAGGCCATTCCAGTGCTCAACGTGATCGCGACGCGTCCGCCATCGCCCGCGGCGCTGAAATTCTGCTGCTCGGCCGATTCACGAATCTTGATCGCTAGTTCGATCGTGGCCTGCCGATCCTTGCAAGCCAGCAGGAGCACGAACTCATCGCCGCCATAGCGGGCGACGAAATTGGTTTCCCCCGTGAATTCCCTCAAAATGGCGCCCACGCCCACCACCACGCGGTCGCCGGCGGCATGCCCGTGGGTGTCGTTGATCCATTTGAAGTGGTCGATATCGCTGATCACGAGTGCAAAATATTCGCCTTTGCGACTCCATTTCGAGAGCCAATACTGAAAGGCTTCGTCGAACGCCTTGCGGTTGCCGACATGCGACAGTTCATCGGTGCGGGCTTCTGCTCGCGTGATGTCCAGCTCTTGGGCTTGTTTCGCCAAATCGTAGCGGGCGCAGGTGAGGTCGTCTTCAAGTTTCACGTTTGAGGAAATGACTTCCTTGATATGGCCCAACAGCACTTTTTGCACTTGATTCATCTCGACCGATACGTCCAGGTGCTCGACCGATTTCCCCATGTCGGCCAATTCGGTGTTATGGCTGCCGACATCGTGCGAGAGTTGGTCGGCGCTTTTAAGCATACTCGCCAGGGCGTTCAGCACGGCTTCGCGTTCGTGCCTGACGCGCGTACGGCCCAGGTAGTAACCGATCGCAAAGATCAGCAACGTACAAGGCAAGGCGAGATATACAGCGAACGATTGTAGCGGCACGGCGGTCTTCTTTTTCGTAAGGGTTTATGAGGGATTCTATTCGCAGGTTGCCTGGGCCGCCGGCGGCGATGCGGCGGCACGGCCATTTTGGCTGGCGATGGGTTGTGATAGAAACGCCGACTCTGGCGGCACCGCCGCCGGACGGGCAAAGAGGAATCCTTGGGCGAAATCGGCGCCGTGTTGTAGCGTCCAAAGCCATTCGCCCTCGGTTTCCACACCCTCGACAACGGTTTTCACTCCCAAATCGTGAGCCAGCTCCAGAAGTTTCGCTGTCACGCGGGCTTTATAAACATCGCCGTCGACGCCATGGATCAAACCCATGTCGATTTTGATGATATCCGGCTTGAGTTGAGAAACCAAATTGAGCGAATTGTATCCGGCTCCCACGTCGTCGAGAGCGATTCGGCAGCCGGCTTCACGCAAATAGTGTACGATTTCGAGCAAACTATTCGTATCGGAAACTTCGTCGCTTTCCACCACTTCAAACACGTAGTTGTCAGTTGCGATGGGAGAAGCCATTGCGGCGCGCAGCGTCTCTTTTATGGATCGAAAAGATTTGTCGATCGACCGAGGATTGAAATTGATAAAAATACTCGTGCTGAGCGCGTGGGAGGAGGCCGACTCAATCGCCTTGCCGCGCGCTGCGCAGTCGAGGTGGTCGACCGAACCGGCGCCGCGGGCCGCGGCGTAAAGGCGAAAAGGTGAAATCAGTTCGCCGCCGTCGCCATGGCCGCGCAGCAGGCACTCATGGCCATAAACAACGCCGGGGTCTGCGGTGTGTACGATGGGCTGGAAGTGGGTCACGAGGCGGTCGGAGTCGATGACGTCGTTCAGCCACTGGCCATGCACCCAGTCGATCAGCTTTCCCAGCGGTTGCGAGTTCATCAGGTCGGCATACGAGGGAGCGTCGTGTGAATCGGCTAGATAGCACTTCGTGCGGGCCAATTCGACCAGACTCAAGGCGTCTGACCAATCGCGCGCCAGGCGATGCAACTGCCGCCACGACACCGGCAATCCGACAACATCTTCAAACGTGTTTTCACACTGCAAGCCGGCATTTTCCGCCACCCGACACAACAGCGATTGCGTCTCTGGTGGAGAGGCGGTCAGATAGAGTGTTCCGCCGCAAGGAAACTCTGAAACGCAAGGCCCGCTACCCATTGCCACCCTTCCCCGTCAACGCGTCCACCGCTGTTCCGCGATCAAGAATGCACACTCCCAACAGAAACCTAGCTTACGATTTCACCCTGTGCCGCACCGCCGCCCGCGAACGCCGCGAACTTTCATAGACAGGCAGGGAGATTGCACGGTTTACGCCACTTGCGACGCCGCCGCGAACGCCACCAATGCAGGGTTGGAGCGTACGCAGCAGCGTGTTTTGTTTCTTGTAACTATTCAGCGACGAGCTTCGATCGGTACTTGATGGAACCACGAATAGACACGAATTCTTGTGGCGAGCTCTCCATGTAATGGCACGGCTGACGTTGCCTGTTTCCAAGAGAAAACTTGAGAGCCCGTTGAAATTCATTCGTGTGAATTTGTGTCCATTCGTGGTTCTCGCAAACAGCATCCGTTCATCAGCCGATGAGCGCTAGCTCACGATTTACTGCATTCTCGGAGAACCGGACGCTAGTGCGTTCCGGCTGATCTGCGCGGCGTTTTTGGCGAGACGCAACCACCTTTTCGGGGAGAGGTTTATGAGAAGTTCCGACCTATTCATGAATAACCCAGGCCATGCCCCGCTCGGTCCGGCATGAAATCGGGAAGTTATTTCGCGACTATTCCTAAACGTCGCTCAGCGTGAACTCGGGCAGACGCACGATTTCACCGCCCTTGAGAGCCGATTCATGAGCGCACAGGCCGACGCATGTCCAATTGGCCGATTGCACCGCGTTGGGGTAGGGGTCGCGGTTTTCAATCAACGCCGAGATAAATTCATGCGCCAAGTGAGGATGCGAACCGCCGTGCCCGCCGCCTTGCGTGAACGACAGATGCTGCTGGTCGTCGGCATCGTACACGCCGCCGGTGGTGAAGGGCCGAATTTCCTCCGGCAGCAAGTGGGCGTAGTCGGGAACCTGGATCCTTTGAGGAATTTCCGGCTCGGGTTTTTTGGCGGTGTGCAGCACCGCGTCTTCCCCTTCGATGAGCGGCCATTCGAAGGCCATCTTCGTGCCGTACACATCGAAACTCTCCCGATACTGCCGCGCCGTATCGAACAACGCCCGGTAAATTCTGGCGGTGATATCGGAGTTGCGAAATTTGATGTGCGTCGTTTGCACGGCATGCGGCGAATTGTATTTGGCGATCAATTCCTCGCGAATCGTTCCCGAACCAAAACAAGACACATATTCAGCTTCGGCGCGCGTCAGCGCCAAGCAAGGGCCCACACAATGCGTGGCGTAATGCATGGGCGGCAAGCCGGGCCAATAGTCGGGCCAACCGTCCATGTCTTGATGGTGGCTGGCTTGCAGGAATTGAATTTTTCCCAGATCGCCTTTTTCGTAAAGCTCCTTGACGTACAAAAATTCGCGAGCATACACCACGGTTTCGGCCATCATGTATTTCAGGCCGGTTTCCCGCACCAGATTCACGATTTCCTCGCACTCTTCGATCGTGGTGGCCATCGGCACGGTGCTCATGACATGCTTACCCGCCTTGAGCGCCGCGATGGCCTGCGGAGCGTGGTCGGGAATCGGCGTATTGATATGCACGAAGTCGACCTCCGAGTCGGCCAGCACGTCGTCGTAGCTGGTGTATCGTTTCTCGATGCCGAAGGCGTCCCCGATTTGATTGACTTTGCTAGCCGTTCGCTGGCAAATAGCGTACATATTGGCTTGAGGATGCCGTTGATAAATGGGAATGAACTCGGCGCCGAATCCCAACCCGATAATCGCCACGTTTACTTGGCTTTTGTTGTCGCTCATGAAATGCTCCTTGCGTTGCCGCCGAACCCGGCAGGATTGTTTTTCCTAGAGCTCCTAACATAACCCCTGTTTGGCGTTTCAAATACGGAGTTTGATGCGGACCTACCAAGTTGTGTTAGAAGGTATTAGCCTAACGGCTGGCAAGGGCGTCGTCATCTGGGAGTCCTGAAAAACTTGATAACCGTTCACGCGGATTTTCGGTTACAACCAACGTAGACCGTCTTGATGCTGGTGGTTGCCATCCGCCGCCCATCGGCGCCGACCTTTCCTCGACCGTTTGAACGGATGTTGGCGGCGCCGTAAACTGTATGGCTCTTTGCCGGGCCTCTTGGGGTCTGTTCCATTACGCCGCTATTTTGGAGTCGACCGCCATGTTTCGCACGCTCTGTTGTCTGCTCATGCTGAACGTTGGGCTGCTGCTTCTGGCTCAAACGGCGGCGGCCGAGGAAACACATACGCTGCATACGTTTGAACGTATTGCATTGACCGATGTCTATTACTCCGAAGGTTGCAGTTTCGGAGATATCAATCACGATGGCGCGGCCGATGTCGTGTACGGCCCTTATTGGTTCGCCGGCCCGGAATTCAAGGCCAAATACGAAATTTACCCGGCCCAACCCCAGCCGACCGAACGCTACGCCAACAACTTTTTTTCCTGGATCCATGACTTCAACCACGATGGCTGGAACGATGTGTTTACCGTCGGCTTTCCCGGCACGCCGGCCTATGTTTATGAAAACCCGGCCAGCGGCCAGTGGGACAAAGCTTGGAAGAAGCACCAAGTGTTCGACTGGGTGTCGAACGAATCGCCTCGGTTCACGAATTTTATCGGCGACGAAAAACCCGAACTCATTTGCACGCGAGATGGCTACTTCGGCTACGCATCGGTCGATTGGGAAAAACCGTTCGCCGCCTGGACGTTCCACAAAATCTCGCGGCAAGTGGCCGCCAAACGGTTCGGCCACGGCATGGGCTTGGGCGACATCAACGGTGATGGCCGAACCGACCTCATCGCCCAAAACGGTTGGTGGGCGCAACCTGAATCGCTCGCGGACGATCCACTCTGGGAGTTCCATAAATACCTGTTTACCCGCGCCGGCGGCGCCGAAATGTACGCCTATGATGTGGACGGCGATGGCGATCATGATGTGATCACCAGTCTAGCCGCCCACACCTACGGCCTAGCTTGGTTCGAGCAGGTGCGTGAAGACGGCGCGATCACATTCAAGAAACATTTGATCATGGGCGACCGGCCGGAGCAGAATCGGTTTGGACTGGTGTTCACGGAACTGCACTCCGTCAACCTGCAAGATATCGACGGCGACGGCTTGAAAGATATCGTCACCGGAAAAACGTATTGGTCGCACCATCGGGGGAGTCCGCTCTGGGACGCCGGCGCCGTCGTGTATTGGTTCCAATTGCAACGCGACAAAAACGGCGTGCGGTGGGTTCCTCATCTGGCCAACGGCGATGCCGGCATCGGGCGGCAACTGGTCGTGGGAGATGTCAACGCCGACAAACTGCCCGACATGGTCGTCGGCGGCATGAAAGGCGCGAGCGTGCTGCTGCACCGCACCCAGCAAGTCGACGAAGCCGCCTGGCGCGCCGCGCTGCCCGCAAAAAAGTAGTCGTGTAGCGAGACTGTGGTCCGCAACCAAACTCGCGATCACCGATAGGCGGAGTTATCTACAAAATGCGAGCGAGTGACAAAAATACATTTTTTACCGCGGAGAGCACCGAGGCCACAGAGAAAAAGAGGACGCCGGCACGCCATGAACTGAAGACAGCGCCCGCCGCATTAAACTCTGTGGTCTCGGTGCTCTCTGTGGTTTATTCATGGCATGGTTTGATTGGGCGGTCAGAACTCACTGGCGTTTCAAAACGATAATGCCGAAAGAGACTGGTTGAGAAAACAAGTTTTTACGACCTTGCTGAAAGTATGACCGAAACAAATCCTGGGGAATGCGGCGCCGCGACGCAAACAAAAAAATGCGTGGTCGTTACTGGCGCTTCGAGCGGTATTGGCGCGGCCATTGCGCGAGAGTTTGCGCTGGCCGGGTGCGATGTCTTCCTGCATGCGCGGTCCAATGAAGAGGGGCTGGATCGCGTCGCGGCGGAGGTTCGAGAAGCAGGAGGCCAGACGAAAACCTATTTGGCCGATTTGAGCCGGCATTCCCGGCAAGACGAGCTACTCGAACAAGCCTGGGAGTGGCGCGAAACGATTGCCGTGTGGGTGAACAACGCCGGCGCCGATGTGCTCACCGGCCCAGCGGCCGAACTCACGTTCGAGGAAAAACTGGAATTGCTGTGGCGCGTCGACGTGGAGGCGACCGTGCGTTTGTCGCGGCGGGCGGGCGCCAACATGCAGCGGCAAAACAACGTCGCGGCGGTCCCCTTGTTATTGAACATGGGTTGGGATCAGGCCGAGCGCGGCATGGGCGGCGATAGCGGAGAAATGTTTGCCGCGATCAAGGGCGCCGTGATGGCTTTTAGCCGCAGTCTAGCGATGTCGCTTGCGCCGCGGGTGCGTGTGAATTGTTTGGCGCCGGGCTGGATCGCGACGTCTTGGGCGGCTCGGTCGTCGGCCTATTGGCGAGACCGCGCCGAGAGCGAATCGCTATTGCGGCGTTGGGGCCAGCCGGAAGACGTGGCCCGGGCGGCGGTCTTTTTGGCCTCGAAAAACGCCGAGTTTATCAACGCGCATGTGCTGCCGGTCAACGGCGGCTTTCGCAGCGAAGCGGCGGCGAAAAAAGAGTGATGACGAAAAAACACATCCATTTCGTCACCGGCAGATTGGCCGAACACGCCTTGCGGGCGGTGCTGAATGATCTGGCGCCGCAGGTCGATTTTGAACACACGGTTCAAGTCATGCCGATTACCGTCGCGGCGCTGATGAGCACCGATTGGATCGCCCGCCGCATCGCTCCCCCTGACGAAGCCACCCACATTTTTCTGCCGGGATACTGCCAGGGCGAACTGCAATGTATCGCCGCCGCCAGCGGTCTTTTGGTTGAACGAGGACCGACCGAACTTCGGCAACTGCCCGACTTTTTTGGCCAAGGCGCCGCGACAAACGAAGAATACGGCGACCATGATATCGAAATCATCGCCGAAATTAACCATGCGCCGAAATTGCCGTTGGCGTCGATTCTGAAAGTATCGCAACAACTTCGCGCCGATGGCGCCGACGTGATCGATCTCGGTTGTATTCCCGGCCAGCGTTGGTCGGGAGTGGGCCAGTGCGTGCGGGCGCTGTGCGATGCGGGTTTGCGGGTGTCGATCGATAGTTTCGATGCCGTCGAAGTGCAACAGGCCACCGCCGCCGGCGCCGAACTGGTGCTTTCGGTCAATAGCAGCAATCGGCATGCCGCGCCCGATTGGGGCTGCGAGGTGGTCGCGATTCCCGACGACATCGCCACGCTGGGCGGATTGGAAGCGACGGTCGCGTGGTTGGCGGCGCGGAATGTCCCGCTGCGTATCGATCCTATTTTGGAGCCGATCGGGTTTGGTTTCGCCGCCAGTTTGCAGCGTTATTGGCGAACACGCCAAAAGTATCCCGACGCCGAAATGATGATGGGCGTGGGCAATCTGACCGAACTGACCGATGTCGATTCCGCCGGCGTGAATACTTTGCTGCTGGCCTATTGCCAGGAGATCGGCGTGCGCAGCGTGCTGACCACGCAAGTCATTTCCTGGGCGAAAACGAGTGTGCGCGAGTGTGATGTGGCCCGCAGGTTGGCTTGGTTTTCGGTGACCAACCGCGTGCCGCCCAAACGGCTGGACGCCCGCCTGCTGATGCTCCGCGACGACCGCATCTATGAGCAAGGCGCCGCGCAACTTGAGCGGCTGGCTGAGCAGATCAAGGACAATAACGTTCGCATTTTTGCGGAGAACGGCGAACTGCATGTCGTCGGCCGACAGTTCCATCTTGCGGGAGACGATCCTTTCCCGCTATTCGAGCAACTGCTGGCCGACGACCCAACGAGCATTTCGCCCGAGCACGCGTTTTATCTGGGATACGAACTGGCCAAGGCGGCCACCGCCTTGACGCTCGGCAAGCAGTATTGTCAAGATGAGGCGCTCGATTGGGGCCTGCTCACCCGAGCGGAAACCAGCCACCGCGAGCGAAAATCGGCCGCCCGCCGCGATCGTTCTTCGTGAGCAACATGTGGAAAATATCCGCCACCGAGAGCACGGAAAACACGCGGCGCGATCGCAGCTTGGTAAATGGCTGTGGAATACAACCCCTGCCGGGTCTATGCTGAGGGTCGGGCAGTTTTTTATTGTCGTCTTTCGCTCCTTGAAAGAAACGAAAAACGCTACTTTCAAGGAGCGAAAGGCGACGCTTGTCTCCCGCACGATGCACACCGCGACCAACGGAATTTGGCCCAACTTTGGAACGATTGAATTTATGATGAACTGTTTTCCGGAGGCGTTGATGAAATCTACCCTGATCGCGCCTCCGACCGCACGCATGTTGATGCTCGTTCTTATTTTCGCGGCTGCCAGCGCCGAACAAACGCAGGCCGCCGGCGAGGCGAATCAACCCCTGCGCGTCTCCCTCTGGAATGGGCGGGCGCCCTTGGGCGATGGCAAAACCGAACAGGCGGACGCCTGGCTCACGGTTCATCGCCCAGAACATGCGAACGGCGCCGCCATCGTGATTTGCCCCGGCGGCGGTTACGGCGGCTTGGTTACCGGCGGCGAAGGGCATGGCATCGCCATGTGGCTCAATCGTCATGGCGTGACCGGCGCGGTGTTGGAATATCGCCTGCCGGCCGGTCGGCCCTACGTGCCGCTGCTTGACGCCCAACGCGCGATCCGAATGATGCGAGCCAACGCCAAGCAGTGGGGCCTTGCTAAGAATCGGATCGGCATCATGGGCTTTTCGGCGGGTGGCCATTTGGCGGCCACCGCTGGCGTGCATTTCGATTACGGACGCTTCAAATCGTCCGACCCACTTGAAGGAGTGAGCTGCCGCCCCGATTTCATGGTGTTGGTGTACCCCGTCATTTCGATGGGGAAGCTGACCCATGGAGGTTCGCGAAACCGTTTGCTGGGCAAAGAACCAACAGCCGAACTGGTGGCGTTTTTCTCGAATGAGAAGCAAGTCAGCCGTCGCACGCCGCCCGCCTTTCTGGCGCACGCACAAGACGACCGCGCCGTTTCCCCGGAAAACAGCAAGGTCTTTCATGAAGCGTTGTTGGCCCACGGCGTGGCGTCGAAATATCTGAGTCTGCCTTCCGGCGGCCATGGCCTCAACGGATATCAAGGACCGATGTGGGACGCCTGGCAAAAGCAATCGCTGGAGTGGCTCAAACAACAGAAGTTCATTCCATGATTGTCACCATTGACGGACCAGCCGGCGCCGGCAAGAGCACGCTTGCTCGCCAGTTGGCCGAAAAACTAGGCTTTCATTTCCTAGATACCGGCGCCATGTACCGTGCGGTCACGTTGGCGGCGTTGCGGGCGAACATCGATCTCGACGACGAAGCAAGTCTGCAAAAGTTGCTGGATCGTCTCTCGATTCGTTTCGAGGGCGAGCGTTTGCTGCTGGGCGGTGAAGATGTCTCGGCTGAAATTCGCACGAGCCGAGTCACCGAAAACGTATCTTGCGTGGCCGACAAAGCCAACGTTCGCCAGTTGCTTGTCGGGCGGCAGCAAGCCATCGGCGGCCAGTATGCCGATCTTGTCACGGAGGGCCGCGACCAAGGAACGATCGTATTTCCTCAAGCGGAATGTAAGATTTTTCTCACGGCGTCACCGGAAGTACGCGCCCAACGGCGACAGGCCGACTTGCGTCAGCAAGGTGAAGAGGTTTCCTTGGCTCGCGTTTTGGCCGCCCAGAACGAACGAGACCGACGCGATGGAGAACGCGCCATCGGGCCGCTTTGCCAGGCCGCCGACGCCATCGCCATCGACACCGACGGCCTCTCTCGCGAAGACGTATTGCAACGGCTGGCGGCTTTGGTCCAGCAGCGCGTTCCTCATTGACATGAGCGTTCCCGCCGATACGCCTTGAGGATCGTTCGAGAAATTTCCCAACGTCTTGCCCGCCTCGCCACGTTTTACCTCCCACACCACTCCCCAGACAACACACCATGGCCCAGCGTTCACTCTTCAAGCGGATCGTCTACTCTTCGAGCGGACTGGCGGTGCGATTGGTCGGCGTCAGTTTATTTCGCCTGCGGTGCGTCGGCCGGGATTCGCTGCCAGCGGAAGGCGGGGTGTTGGTTTGCTCCAACCACCAGAGTTTTTTTGACGTGCTCCTCATGGGGGCGACCTGCCGGCGGCGGCTCAATTTTCTGGCCCGTTCATCGCTCTTTCGCTTCAAGCCGTTTCGTTGGCTGATCGAACTCTACGACGCCATTCCGATCGATCTCGACAAATTCAGCATGAGCGGCCTCAAAACAACGCTGCGTTGTTTGAAACGCGGGGAAATGGTGCTCATTTTCCCCGAAGGCACCCGCACGCGCGATGGCGAAGTGGGTTCGCTCAAACCGGGCTTCTGCTCGCTGGCCCGCCGAGGAAAGGCTGGCTGCAGCCCGTCGCGATCGACGGCGCGTACCAAGCTTGGCCGCGGGGCCAGAGGTTTCCCAGCTTCGCGCCGATTCATATCGAATTTGGAACGCCGCTCTCGCCGGAGGAAATCAAACAACTTTCCGACGACGAATTGGTGGCGGAAGTCGAACGCCGCATTCGCGTCTGCCACCGCGCGGCTCGCGAAGCCATAAACGCCCTGGCCGATTAGAACGACAGTAAGGGCCGTGCGGTTTTTTATTGCCGGCTTTCTCCGCGAAAGAAACGAAACATGCTACTTCGGTATGTAAATCCCGGACGGTTCCCTTACCGGAGCGGCGCCAGCCCGGTTTGCAGTTGGCCGGCCATGTATTTGGGCCAGGCGTTGGCTCGCAGGCCGTTCGATTCACAACGCAGCACGACCAAGGCGCCGCTATCTAAACCGAACGCAATGCGGCCCCCGCCCAACATGGCGCCCGCCGAACGCACCGGAGAGCCGACGTAATCTTGCCACTGCTGGCGGCCGGAAGAATCGACGGCGTGTACAAACCCTTCGTTATCACCGAAGTAAATAACGCCATCACCGCCGATCACCGGCGTCGATTCAATCGCCGCTTGCACGGAATAACGCCAGGCGATTTTATGCGAACGGCCGTCTATTTTCAGCAGCACGCCGCTCACCTCTTCGCCCCGCTTGGAAAGGCACGCCGCGACATAAATCGAATCGTCGTCGTCGACGACCGGCGCCGCCAGCATCGGCCCCTCGATTTCTTCTTTCCAGGCCAATTGGCCGTTTTCATGAAAGGCATACAGATGGTCGTCGCAACTGGCGGCGATAATCAACCCGGCGCTCGTGCGAGCCAGCGCGGCATTGATGAAACGCCCAGTGCGGCCCTCGCCGTGGGCGTGGTTCCAGAGATTTTCACCCCGTTCCCCCGATAGCCGCACCGCGAAAATGCAGGCGTTTTCACTGCCGATATAAAGCACGCCCTGGTGGATGAATCCGGTGCAGTCCAGCCGGCTGCGGGCTCGCAAAAAAGGGCGTGGCGTTTTTTTCCCTTGGGGATCAATCTTCAACAAGCCGCCGGCGGAGCGGCAGATCCAGGTGTTGTTGTTTTCATCGGCCAACGGCGACGCCCAGCCCAGCGGCTCGCCAACCGCCACGGGCTCGAAGCAGGGCGTTCCGGAGGAATCAACCATGTGCAGGAAGCCGTCGGACGAATGAAAACGAATCGCTTCGTCGCGGCCGATGCAGGGCGAACCGGGAATCGCGCCGCCGGTGGCGTATTCCCAGAGCACTTGGACGTTCTCTCCTTCAGCCGCCAAGGCGACAAGCTTGTTTCCCAAACAGGCAAAGATGCGGCCTTCGCCATCAACCGCCGGGCAATTGCGCAGCGGCGGGCGATGTTCATCGGCCGCCTGGGTTTCGGGGTAAGTCCAAACCGTTCTCCGCGATGGCGGATGCCGGGCTTGCTCCCGGTTCAGCGTTTCGCGTCGCTTCTCCTCTTCCAGCCGCTCCTTTTCTAGTCGCTGTTTCTCCAGCCGCTCTTCTTCCCGTTTTACTTGTTCCAAACGATCTTTTTCCGCCTGTTCGCGTTCCTTGCGTTCGCGGTCGGCTTGCGCTTGCTGCGCGCGCTGCCGCTGTTCTTCGAGACGCTGTTCTTCGAGACGCTGTTCTTTCTCGGTTTGGCTTGGGGCTTCGCTGGTTTCAACTCGTGGAGGAGGATCGTCTGAAACAATAAAAACGCCCTTGCCTCGCGCGGCGCACTGCTGGCATTTGAATGGCGGCAAATCGTTTTCGATGATGTGGGAACATTTCGTGCATTTGTAGTAGGTCATCTGCGGCGCGTTCTTTCCTGAGGATCCACCTGAAATGTCACTGCCGTATTAACAGCCCGGCATTTGGAAATGCCGGGCTGTTCCGCGCACCAACCGGTTACCTATTCTTGTAGTGCGTCTTATTCCACATCGACATTCGCCTTGGCCGAAGGTTTGCCGTTTTCTCGCAATACGATCCAGCCCCGCACCGTCGTGATCTCGACGCCGCGGCCATCGGTGTGATGACGAAAGCGGTCGTATTGATCTCCGGGGCGCACCAATTCTATACGGTTCCGCAGGTTGACGGTTTCAAACCGTTTTTCCAGAAGCGCCGCCAGTGCTTGCTCCATGGGAGTGTTGACATCTTTTGTTTTGGGGCGCCAGCGGTAGAACGCTTCGCCCAACGCCTTGGCATGCTGGGTGAGGTCGCCTTTTGAGGCCGCCTGCACCAACAGCAACTGGCCGGCAAAAGCCCTGGCGTTTTCGTTTCCGGCCAGCACGCCTTGAATCAGTTCATGCCGTTGGTCGACCAACTCCGAGTCTTCGTACAGATACTCTCCCAGCACCGCTCGCTCCCATTCGGCGGAATCGGAAGCAGACGGCTCTTGGTCGGTTTCCTCGGGCGCGAGTGTGTTGTCGATTTTCGTGAAGCGACTCTCCAACAACTGTTCCAAATCCGCCTGCGAACGCGCCGTCGACTGCGCAACGCGCCGCGCCAACTGGGTTTGCGATTCGCTCAGTTTCTCATGCACGAACTTGATGATCATATTGCCCGTCGCTTCCAGGTATTCCTTCACCCGATGCCGGTGGACCTTGAGTTCCTGGGCGGTAATCGGCGCCGTTTGCGCGGCAGCTTCATCCTCGGGGTGTGTGTTTGTATTTGGTTCAGGTTGGATGCGCGCCAGTTGCGTTTCGATCCTCTCCAGAGCCGACAGAATGTTTTCCACGCCGCTGGTCGACGCCGCGCCATCGGTTGTAACTTCGCCGTCGGCGGCCTCACCCACAACGGGCGGGCCGCTTTCCAAACGCTGTTCAAAGCGGGCCAGCATCTGCCGGACCGGCTCCAGGAGCTGAGACCGAAAAGCTTCGTCGAAGGAAATCGACGGCGATGCGCTGGCGTTTTGAGTCGCTTCGTGGTCGGCGAGCGTTTGCGAGGAATCTGCTTCCGGCGAAGTCGCGTCGCTTTTGGTGTCGGGGCCCATTAAGCATCTCCAAATTGAAAGCCGTCGGGGATACAAATCTGCGAATGCGTCCGCCAAGCAAGATCATCCGCCGCTTGCTTAGAAACGTGTTTTTTCAGAAAGTTTTTTTCGACAATCATCGTTTTGAATCGCCAGTGGGCAATACATTTCGCTTGAACAAATCATGCAATTAATTTACCACAGAGGACACAGAGCACTCAGAGTGTGATGCATCAGACGTTGTCGTCAGTTCATGAAGTTTTGGCTCACTCTTCTCTGCGGCCCTTCGCGACTCCGCGAACTCCGCGTTTCCCTTTCCTTGTTGATTCCAGAGAGCCACGCCAGCCGAAAGATTTCGGTTAAACGCAGAGGCCCGCGGATTTGAACCGCGCAATACCCTGTTCACAACTTGTATTCTTTCTTCCCAACATTTTCTCGGTGGTCTCGGTGTGCTCTGTGGCAAAAACTTTTTTGGGTTGCGCCATCGGCTGCGCTATGTGCTCCGTGGCAAATTTTTTTGCCGCCATCCGCCGCTTGCCTAATAGTCGGCGGCGAGTTCGATTTTGTCGAGTCCGCCGGTATCGAGGAAATACTGTTCATCGGCCAGCGTGCGCCATTCAAAGCGCACGTTGCGGCCCAGTTCGGCGGGTTGCCCCGCGACCACGCCCACAACGCGAATCATGTTGAGCGTTTCCTCGGAGTTCGGCGTGGCTGGTTTGCGTTCGATGGTTACTTCGATCTCGATTTCGGCAATTCGCCGCTCGGTGTCGACAATGATCACGTAAATGGGCGAAGCCTGCGCATGCTCGTAGGCGCGCCTCTTGCGGGCGATCACGACACGCCGACTCGTAACCCGAAACGTTCGTTGTTCGGCGCGCGGCTTGGCGTCGTCGGCCAGACATGCAAACAAAATATTGGGTGTGTTAATGGTGGCCACCCCCGCCGCCATGATGCCCCAAAAGTAGCTCTTCTTACCGGCGACGTCTGTCATGCTGAAATTGAATTTTGACAACATGCCGTGCTTGGCCGCGAATTCAATGGCGGCGCCCACCACGACGGCGCTTTTGGGATCGACAATCACGCCGGGGTCGAGGCCGTCGGGATTTTGGTACGGGTACCAATTGCCCGCGTAACGCTGGTACATCGGAATGATTCGCGAACGCGGCAGCGGCAGATTCGTTTCCACGAGTTCCTGCACGTACTGCAATTTGGTGGGCTGCCCGGCCAAGAGCACGACATCGGCTTGGTGCTCGACAATGCTCTCGCAAAAGTCGAACAGCAAGTCGCTGAACACTTCATGCACGACGTCTTCAAACAACTCAGGATCGTACTCCAAACCCAACGCTTGTTGCACATGATAGTTGCCCGAGCCGTACAGCGAATTGAGCGTTTCTTGTAGTTGCCCCCAGACCGCCGAATCGACAATCTCTTCGTTGGTGTGTGAAATTTCTTCATCGCTATTCTCAACGGCGCGTTCCAGATACGCTTGCGCCAGCGGCACGAACAGGCGGTTCATCCAGTTGATGCGCTGCGAACGGAACTCTCGGTTGCCGGGCACTTCGGGGCCGAACAAACGCAGCGCGATCAAACGTTGGGTTTCGGGATCGTCGAGAATCGTGGCCTCGACAAAAGCCGGCACGATGATTCTTTCCAACAAGCGTTTGATGAGATGATCGCCGGCCAGCGAGATGCCGTCTTTGTGGAGAATTTCTCCCTGAATGCTATCCAGCGCGACTTGCGTATCGCAAACATATTTCGCGATCATTAAATCGGAGGTGCCGCCGCCGATATCGATGCAGGCAATTCGCAATTCGGGGCTGTTGGCGGTGGTCGCCGCAGATTGAGGCCGTGCGGACTTGGCCCCACTTCCCGGCCGCCCACTTCCCGGGCGGCCACTTCCCGGACGACCACGCCGCCGCCGGTCGGCCGCCGACTGCGTGTCTGGGGTGTGCTCGGTGTTTGTCTGTTTTTCCAATTCGGCTGCCGCGCCGCGCCGCCGGCCCATGATCGAAAACCACAAACCGGGCTTCTGCCCCAATTTACGCACTTCGCTCCAGATGTAGGTCAGGTGAACGGCGCTGGCTTCATCGACGCTGAATTTGAAATCGGGTTCGACCTCTTGCTGCCGGCCGAGTGTTTGTCGAAAAATCTTGATCGCCTTGCGAGCCTGCACCTCAAAGAGTTCTTTCTCCGGAGCGATCATGCCCGTGGGGAAGCTGAGCGTCAGCGAACGCAGCGTGCGCATGCGGGCGACTTCGCCGGTCGTTTTCCGATAGGCCAACGAATTGATGTACGTATACGCCTGGGACAGCAACTCGTAGAGCGCCGCCACCATCATTGTATTGGGAGCGTGGCGAGGACGATGCGGCGCCGGCTCCTGGTTGGGCGCGGGGTCGGCGTTGGTGTATTCCTCCGGCAAATAACTCAGCAGCGGCCCTTGCAACGTGGCGGCGTGGTCGGCCGGGTTCAAACGCCCCCAGGGATCGGCCATGTGCCAATTGGCGCCTTCCAACCAGCACGCGTCCTTGGCCCAAAGGTAGCGTTTGGGCGAACTCAAGCTGGTGCGCACATCGCCGTCGACGCGCATCGCGATCGCCAGGTCGTCGGCTTCGTCGCCCATGCGGACCATGGAAATATCTTGGAATGTTTTCGGTTCGACGAACACCGTCACCTCTTGAACGATTTCCTCCTCTTTCTTACCAAAAAAGGTCTCTCGCGTTTTTTTGATGCTGCGGTATTCGGTCGTCGATATTTTCGACGCCGGCAGGTACGGCGCAGCGCACCATTGTGTTTTGGAGGAAAACCAGTACGAAGCTTCCGATGCGTCGTCGAATTCATCGTCTTTGAAGGTCAGCTCTCCCTGGCTGTTCCAACCATCGAGCTTATGGCGATTGATCAAGTGGAACGGGTGCATCAGCGGCTCTTGCCCGCGAAATTCCAGCAACAACCCGCCGGAGCGGCTGTTGCCAAAGTCGACCACGAAATGCACGTCTTTGGGGTCGCCGCCTTCGGCGGTCGCCGGCCGAATGATAAAGTTGATCGGCGCCACGCCCGCCAGCGGTTTCCCGCTGAGTGAAAGAAGGTTGGGAAGCGAGATCGTGACGTCGGTGCTCAGCGCGCTCGCTTTGTGGAAATAGCCTATGTCGGTTTCATCTCCGCAGGTGGTGTCGACCGCGAGAAACAGTTTCTTCTGGCTGCGGCGGACGATCCGCCATTGGATAAAGTCGATATCGCGAGTGTTCTCGCCTTCGCCGCAACGGCAACGCTGCCAGCCCGAACCGACTTCGTCCGCCGTGTATTGCAAACTCGAATCCAGGGGAATGCAGAGGTACTGCACTCCCGTATTGGCAAAAAGTACGTGCATTAAATCCATCCGAATGCGGCGCATGGCGCCTTGTTTTGGTTTCGGAAGCTAAGGGAATAGTCCCCAAATAAGTTGCCGGTTGTCGTTCAGAAAAGCCCGGCATTTCGAAAATGCCGGGCTTTTAGTTCGATGCTTATTGCAACAGTTTGTGTAGTTCGACATTGCCGGCCGGAAGCGTGGTGTGTTCGCCCGCCGCCGACGCCAAGGCCGTTGGCAAACGGCTTCGCCAGCGGTGAACAAAAGTTTTCATGAGGCCGAAATCCTGGCCGTTGTTCCGCGGGGCGTCTTGTTCGGAGTGTGGTTCGTTATCGTCCAAGGGAGTGATATCGGGGCCGGGGTTGGTGGCGTAGTCGTTGAGTATCAAGAGGACATATTCGCGTTTGGCGTGACGGCTGGCGCCTTCGTCGGCGATTTTCAAGTTCACGATTTGCAACAGGCGTTCGGCCAAATTGGGGAAGATTTTCTCCGAACACAAATACTCGCCCAAATACCGGGCGAAGGCTGCGAATTCCTCCGCGCCGATCCAGGGCGCGCCGAGATCGGTCGAATCGGTGTGTTCGCGCCAGCGTTTGGGTACGGTGTCCTTGGCCCAGTCTTGCAGATAGGCTTTGAGGTCTTTGGGAAAGCGGGCGTTCAAGGCTTCGGGGCGTTGTCGTTGGCGAGCGGTGCGAGATTCCGCGAATTCGGCCAGATCCATGGCGTCGCCTTCACGAAAACAGAGGGCCGATTCCAACGCCAGAACCCGATCATAGACCCGGTTTTCGTCTTGCAGCCAATCCAGGACCGTGCGGGCGGAGTCCAACCGTTTTTCCCGATCAAGATTGGAGTTGGGGTCGCACCACCAGCTTTGGGCGAGATTGCGCAATTCCTGCCGAACTTCCTCGATTTGGCGTTGCAGGGCGTCTTGCTTTTGCAGAGCGCTGGTCGATTTTTTGAGGCCCGCGGCGATCAGCGAAAGGCCGCCGTCGCCGTCGCGCATCGCGACATCCCATTTTTCCTCGGCGTCGCGAACGTGGCGCTGCACCATTTCGGAGGCCAGAAAGGCCGCTTTTGCCTCGCCCCATTTCTCTTCACCGAACATCTTGCGTTTGGCCAGATCGGCGTCCCAGGAACCGGGATAACGCAGCGGATATATATTGGTGAACGGCTGATTGGGGCCGCCGAAGTCGGTCATGATTTCGTACAGCGTCGTCGAAATGATATCGGTCAGGCGAGCGTCATAGAGTTCTTTCTTGGCGTTGCGCTCCTTGAATTCGTCGTCGATTCCGGTCAGACCAATGAATAAGGCGGGGTGCGGGTCGTCGACGCGCAGCGGCCAGGCGTCTTCGCCGTAGCGGGCGCGGCCCCACTTGTCCAGATACTCCTTGATGATGCCCTTGACTTCCAGATTCCGCCCGCTGATCAGGAGCAAAAACGTTTGCACCTGCCGCTCTTCGATATACCGGGAAATCAGGTAGAACACCTTGCCGCGTTTGACGACGTTCATTTGCTCGTCGAGCGTTTCGATGCTCGTGGCGCCCGCTTCGCCCGTGCTGCCTTCGGCGCGCATGCCGGGAAGATCGAGGATGTCGATCTTGTTGATGACTTCGCGCCAGTCGGCGCCTAATCGCTCCGGAACAACGGGCACGATCATTTCGATCATCGCCGATTGGATCGTGGCTAAATCTTCACTGGGTCCGCCGGCGCCCGGCTGGTAGTCGATCACATACCAGCCATCTTCGACGCGGTCGGTTAGATCGGTCCAAAGGATCGACTGCTTCCACTCCGATTTGGGGCTTTCCTGGCGTTCGCTGCGTTGGCTGTCGAGCAGAAATCGGACCGCCGCCCAATGCACCAGCATGCCGTCGCGCCCGCCGGCGGAAATCTTCTTCAGAAAACGGTTGACGTTGTTAAACAGCGTGGTCAAGGCGGGGAATTGCTCGGAATTCCAAAAGAGGCGGCCGGCCAGTTCCACGCAGCCTGCGTCGGTGAGCGGGTAACGGCTGAGAAAGCCGTTGAACATCGATTCCTCCACCGCATACAAACGGTGGTCGAGACTGCGAACATACGAATAGACGTCGAGCAGGTCCATGCGCCATTCGCGGTCGGGTTCGTCGGCGGGATGCCTCTTGCCGATGTCTTCAAACAACGCCGCGATGGTGTTTTCGGTCCAAGTGACCTCCTTCTCCGGCACGCATTCCGACTGATGCCCGCGCGCCACCACGCGCAGCCATTCCGAACGCGAGAGCGCACGCACCTTCACCGGATAAGCCGACGGCGCCTCTTGATCGAAACGGTCCTTGGTGGTGAACCGCGTGACCAGCGCCGTGGCCTCCTTGGCGCCGTTTTGCGGGTTGAGGTCGTGGTTGAACGACAGCTCCTGGATGTAGGCGTCGCGGGGGAGTTTGTCGCCTTGCCCCAGCGGCGTGTAGCGGTCTTCGGAGGGAGTGAGCACCTGGCCGACAAACAAACTCTTCCCGACCTGCGAAGCGCCATAAGCCGCCGCCGCCACGGGAACCTTGGTCGACCGCCAAAGATTCGAAGCCAACCGCCGCAGCCGCAGCAACTTGAATTCGTCGTTGGCGTGAATTTCGAAATCGGTTTCACGCCGGGCCGCGGAAAACTCGCCGATCCATTCGACAAGCTGTTCGGAAAAATCGAGCACCAGCTCCGCCCGACGTTGGAGGTCGAGATCGCGAGCGTCGGGAAATCCTTGTTTATCGGGCATTACTTTTTTCGCGTCTGGTCCTGGGCCGCCGTTGTTTTTTCGGCAACCATTTATTGAGCGGATATCCGAAACGGGACTGAGCGTCTTTCCACATCGCTCCCGCCAACGCTGCGCGCCTCCAACGTAAGATTATAGAGTTGGCCACGCGGACCGTTTGGAATCTGAGGGCTTTCTAACGTGATTATTACTCTCTCGCCAGTCGGGGTGGCTGTCTGCCAGGGAGCTCCCCCTGGAACGCCCGCCGTGACCACGCGGTATTCGACGTCGTTGGGACCTCGCAGGCCCTCTACCTGCAACTGAACGGTAAAGGATCGATCACCCAGGTCGGGCGCCTCCAGTGCGACGTTCATGAAATAACTGCCCACCACGACGACGTCAACCGCCGTTTGCTGGCCGCCGGCTTCAACCATGATTCGCGTTCGCCCCACTGCTTGCCCAGTGAAACGCCCAGCCGACGCCGGCGACGCAATGGTGGGATCTTCGGAAGTGAAGGCGGCGTTTACCTGACGCGGCGGTCCGCCGGAAAGGGAGCGCAGCGAGGCGAGAATTTCGCCGCTCGTTTCGCCGACGCGAATCGTCATGCTGGACGGCGCCGCGGTAAGAATTTGGCGGCCGCCACCGGCCGGCAAAACGTCCAACGCCACGACATCGCTTTGTAAAGCGCCGCGTACGGCGCGGAGGCGAAAACTTCCGGGCGAAACCGCCGTCACGACCGGCGAAACATGCGCAACCGGCGAGGCGCCATCTGACGAAAGCACCACATGCAACTGCGATACCTCGGTAGGATCATCGTTCGCGAGGTCGTCGGTCAAGGTGTTGGTCAGGTCTTGGCGTTGTCCTCCCCCGGCGGGATACCCCCAAACCCGGTAGCTGCGGCGTTCGCCGGGCGCCAGAGGCGTTCGAGCAATATCAAGCTCCAAGCTGGCGAACCGCCGGGCCAAAGGCGCCACCCGCAGTTGGACCAGATTGGAAAGAATGCCCCGATGCGAAGCCTGAATGGTGAGCAATTCGGCCGTTTCGCCGAGTTGCAGGGCGCAGCCTCCCAACGGCGTGGGTGGATCGACCGCGCCGCGGCTGACGTCCAACGTCGTTTGCTCGTTGGTCACCAAACGGCTGCCGGAGTCGGTCACGATCTCGGCTTGAAATTGAACCGTGGCGCCGATGGTCGCCCGCGAGGGGCCGGTGAGTACGAGGCGAACGCCGCTCGCGCCGCCGCCTTCCAACGCCGCCGCCACCTGCACGAAAATCGTGGTGGCCAAACTTTGGTATTGCTCCCCGGCGCCGACGGGCGTTACCGTCAAACGGGTCTGGCCTGGAGCAACGCCGCGCAAACTTCGGCCCCCGGCCACGCTCACGATTTGCGGATCGTTCGACGTGATTTGGTAGTCGACTGAAAACGGAGTTCCGCCCCGCCCGGGAATAATTTGCACGCTTTGCAAAACGGCCGATTCACCCACGCCGAGCGACATCCGGCCAGGATACGCCGCCAGCCGAGGTTGCCCGCCCCCGCCCGGCGGCGCCACATCGATCAACAGGGGACGCCGCGTTGTTAGCCCGTCGAGCGTGGCGACGCCGCGTGTTCGTCCCGGCGCCAACGCGCGAAACACCGGCCCGGCGGCCGTCCAACTTTGTTCCACCACGTCGGCCCGGCTCAAAGTAATTTCGGCTAGGTTTTCGACATCTTCGGTGGCCCCGTCCGACCAGACACGCACCAAACGCACGGCGGCGGCCGGGGCGCCCATTTCCAACTGCAAAACATCGGGGATGAAACGCAAACTCACCGGGCTCCCGCGTGGCGCTGCGGCCACCAGCGGGCGGACCACTTCCACCTGAGCCACGGCCCGCAAGCCGTCCAAACTCACGATGGCGGTTGTTCGCCCGGGCGCCAAGCCTCGCACCGTGAGCCCTGCCAGCGGTTCGGCTGCTTCAGGGTTGCCGAGCCGAAACTCCAGGCCATCGGCGGCGGTAACGATGCGCTCCCTACCGCCTTGTCGGACGAACGCCAAGAACGACGTCGTGCCGTGTACTACAACGGTTGTGTCGTTGGGTTCGATGCGCAAACGGTCGGGTGTTTGGTCGACCACCGCGACTGCAATCGAGCGCGTGGGTAAGTCGCGCCACGTGACGTTGATGCGCGCTTCGCCCGGCGCGGCCCCGCGCACCCGCTGGGCGCCGAGTAGTTCGATCGAACCAGGCGCCGCGCCGCCGAGCGTGATTTGTAAATCGGGGTGTTCGCCTAGCTCCCGCCGGCCGTTAGGACCGACCGCGAACACGCTGAATCCGGTTTCTTCCGCCACGTTGAGTTGCATCTGCGGCGGCGAAAGCGTTAGCTGCGTGTAGTCTTCGGCGTCAACCGTAGCCGAGGCAAACCCCGGCCGCTCGGCTTCCGGCAGCAGCGCCGCGATACGGCTGCTTCCCACTGCCAGCCCGGTAATACGGTTACCGGAAACCGCCAGCACGTCCGCCTTTTGGGCGCGCACGATTGCCGACGCCGTGCGATCGATCCTCTGGCCGTTTTCGCCGATCAGAAAAACCCGCACCTCCGCCACTTCCCCTTCCGACAACGAAAGCACCGCCGGCTCCACCACCACGGTTCCAGTGCTCGGCTCGTCCGGCAGAACTTCCACGGCCACGGAGCCGCTCTGCCGGCCAAGTGTGACGGCCAGCATGGTTTCGCCCGGCGCAACGCCCACCAAGGCTCCGGTTTCCGAATTGAATTGGGCGATGGCGGGGTTCGCCACGGCTGCTTCGGAGTTGTCGCTGAAATCGCCGCCGCCCCGGGTGACGGTGATGTCGTCTCCCAGCCAGGCGGTTTCACCAATGCGCAGCCGCACCCGCTGCGGCGCCACGAGCATGGGCGGTAGGTCGTCGCTCGAATCCAGTGGAACCACATTCACCACGCCGGTCGCACTGAGGCCGCCCATGCTTGCCGTGATTTCCGCTTCACCCGCGGCAAGGCCGCTCACGATGTTTCCTTGCACGTCGGCCACCGACCGATTCTCAGATGCGATGCTTACATCGGCGCGAGACGACACATCGCCCACCGAGCGTCGCTCTTCGCCCCGTCCGATAAAGCCCAGCACGCCGAGCGAAATCGATTCGCCGACGCCGAGGTCGGTTTGTTCAGGGTCGAGAGCCAGCGCCGTGAGCGGCAGGTCGGCCGCAACGGTTACGCGCAGCGGCTGCTCGGAATCGACGCCATTGAAGTCAGCGCGAATGTTCGCGGCGCCAGCCCGCTGGGCGGAGAGGAGCCCGGCGGACAGGGAAATCGCGGGAGCGTTTTCATCAGCATTTTCCACGATCAGCCGGGCTTCGCCGGAGATGTCGCGCTCGCCGTCGGGGAACGTGGCCAGCACCTGGATATCATCGTACCGGGCGCCGAGCGGCAGCGTGAGTTCGCTTCCTTGCCCGCTCACGATTCTCACAGCGGATGGCGCTTCATCGCTGGGCGCGAGATCTTGGGCTGGGTTATCGTCGGTGGGGCTTGCCGCCGCCGGGCCAATGGTCGTGGTTTCAAAACCGAGGATGTCGTCGCCGACTTTCACTCGCAGGCGTTGCCGATGGCCGCGTCGTTTGGCGTGCAAGATGGGCGGCGTCCAACGCACGAATTCATTTTCAAACGCGGGTTCGAAAATGAAATTCGCCGCGGGTTCTCGCCGGCCGTCTTTTTCCAACACGACGGTGTAGCGTTGCTGGCGGCCCTCTTCCAATTCCTCGCCGGGCGGCTCACGCACGATAACAACACGCACCGAGGGGTCGGCGGGATTGAGTGCGTCATCGACAGATTGAGAAGACAAGGTAAACGTGGCCGATTCGCCGCCAACTTCGGCTTGCAACACCGCCGGTTCGGCTAGTTCGTCGCGTAACACCACGCGGGGATGCAACGCCACGCGGGGGTCGCCGCTGGCGGGCGTCCAATCGACGGCCGGTGGAATCGTCCAATCAACCAACGCGGGATCGACTTCACTCCATTGGTCTGTCTCCCCGATGCGTCGCTCCACGCGCAGCGCCAAGGGTTGGCCCGGCGCCAGTGCTGCCGTTTCAGGAACGATGCGCAGCACGCCCGACGCTTCCACGACCGTCACCCTGGCGATGGCGGTCAGGCCTCGAAAGCGGGCGCCGATGCGAAACGAATCGCTCGCTTGCAGGCCCAGCAGAAGGGGCGGCGTCCAGCTGGCGGCAGTTGGGTTTTCATTCGCCAATCGCACGGCGCCATTCTCTCCGCCGAGCATTGAAATGCGGGCTTCGCCGCCGGGAGCCATAAGATACAAAGCCATTTCCGTTTGCCCGCCAACAGGCAGTTGCACTTCCGCTGGGCGAAGAACGAGTTCGACTTCCTCCGGGGCAACCACTTGAAATTCCAACCGCACGGGCGCCGAGGCCGCCGGGTGCTTGGCCTCCACGGTCGCGGCGCCCTTGGCCAGCGCGCGAAATGCGCCGGTGGCGGGGTCGACCAGCAGAATGGCGTCATCGGAACTGGTGAAGACCACGCCGGCGAGTTCCGATTCGTCGCCGCTTTTTCGGTTTTCGATATCGACCGACACAACGCCCGTTTCGTCGACCAACACGATCTGGCGATCCGCCGTGCTCACCAAGGCAACCGCTTCCGCCGCCACCGAGGAAATTTCCACGGCGTTCGATTCGGCGCCCTGATAGGTCGCTTGCACACGCACCTTCTCACCGCCTGCTTTCGTGGCTTGCAGCAAACCTTGCGTGGGATTGAACGCCAGGCCGCTCTCGTCGGCGGCGGGGAAATTCCACTGTACGTCGTCGGCCGGAATTTCCACGCGGCGCCCGTCGGCATAGTTCGCCCAAGCCTGCAACTGGAGTTCGCTTCCCTCCGGCAACGCCACAGGACCGACCGGCGTTAAAGCGATTTGCAAAGGCCGGGCGACAACATCGATCTGCCCTTGGGCTTTCAACGAACCGAGCCGCACGGTTACCGGCTGCGGCGAATCGTGCGTTGGCTGAAGGCCCTTCACTTTCAATGTTTTCAGGTCGATTTCGGCGAACGAAGCCGCCGGCAGTTGCTCCCAACTGAGTTGATCCGGCGAGATTTCTGCGGTTGTGTCATCAGGCTTCACGGCCACCACGCGCAATACCGCCGCGCCGCCGACCGGCGCCGAGATCCGAGAAGGTTCGATCGCCAGCGATTTGAATGCGATGGCGGCAACCTCCACCGAAACCTCCGCTCGCGACTGCCCTTGTTGCACCAATAGCATGGCGTTGCCGGGCGCGCGGCCCACGATTCGGCGGTCGGGCAGAATTTCCACGACGGCGGAGTCTGAACTTTTCACGCGAATCGGCGCATCGCTCGTGGTGGAAATTCCCAACGCGGTCTGTTCGCCCACGGCCAATTGGAGGGCCGTCGGCTTGACTTCAAACCGAGATTTTTCAGATTCTTCCGCAATCGCCAATTCGAGCGTGGCTTGCAGTCCTTGAAAGGAGGCTTTCAAGACGCCTTCCCCCGACCGTCTGGCCGCTAAAAAACCGTCTTCTATTTCCGCCAGACGCGGCGGTTCGACCGACCACTCCAGCTTCGACGACCCCAACACCGAACGCTTGGAGCCGCCTTCGGTGGTAACGGTGGCCAATAGCTTGGCCGATTTTCCGACCAGCAGTTGCGGGGGATCGAGCGAGATTTCGAGCGAGGCGTATTTCTCCTCCAATACGTTCACATCGAGCGAGGCGGTTACGTAATCGGCTGCTGGACTGGAGCGATAACGCACCCGAACCTTGGCCGCTCCCGGCTTGACGCCTTCTAGCAGCCCGTTGAAGAAATACACGCTCCGCCCTTCCGGCGGCAGCCACTCCACGGCGTTCGTCAGGTCGACGGGCTCTCCTTCTTTGTATTGCCCCATAACGCGAACCGCCAAGGTCGAGCCGAAGCCCAGCGTGGCTTCCGCCGGGTCGAGAATAAGCCGCTCAGGATTCAGCGGCGGGTCGACCACCAAGGTGGCCCGCGCCACGTCGCCGCCCAAATAAAAATGCACGACCGTGCTTCCGGCGCTCTTGGCCTCGGCGCCCTCGCTCAAATGAGATACGCCAACCACCTTCGGGTTTTCCACCACCACGACCACGCGCGAAGTGACATCTTCCTGGTCGCCGTGCTCGTCGGTTCTCGTGACTTTGAAGTTGATGTGCGCGCCGGCGGGGCCCCGCCACGATTCCGGAGTCGCGAAAAAAGCGGGTTGCCGGGGCCCCCCCTTGCCGGGAATGTCGGGCGTGACGGCAACCGGGGGGCCGCCGCCGCGCTGCGCCCAAAAATAATACGCCCCGCCGCCTAACAAGAGCAGCAGCAGCAACGCCGCCAACACGGCCGGCAAAATCGATTTTTTCGCTGATTTGGCGCCCTTGCAGTGGGGGCAACTTCGGCTGCCGGCGCCGCGGCGGACAAAAAGAGCCTTGCACGCGGGGTTTGTGCAAATTGCCGGATGTGCCGGCTCTTGGTCGGTGCGGGCGTAGCCCCAACACCAAACTAATCGCCAATCCTTGCCTTGGCGGTATTTGAAAAAATGGCAGGCTGTGTGCGCCGGGCTAGCTTCGTCGACCAATTGGCGGAAGGCCCGCAAGACGACATCCCGCACGCTCTGCTCCATGTCGTTTTGCGGTTGGACGGCCTCCAAACGGTCGGATATTTCTTGGAGGTCTTGTTTCAGACCGGCGTCGCGGCGGAGGTCGTCGGCGGTGGCGGGTTCACATTCGACGTTATTGAGCCGGGCGCCTTGGTCGTCGCAGACATAAAACCCCACCGCCTGATCCCGCCATTCCGGCTCCGCCGCCAAACGGCCCAGCCACCTCGCCACGATGCGAAACACGGCGTTCGATTTATCCAACAGCGGGACGCCCAATTCGAGTGTCATGGGCTCGAAATCAGGCGCGTCTTCCGACAAGATCACACGAGTGAAAAGCGTCGCCATAGTTGTTTGGTCCTGGAGAGTGCCTGCTCGTGGTGATATGCCTGTTTTCTTCGGCGCAGCAGCCTAGTTACTACAATTTACTCCCTCTGGCGTCGAATTACCAACCAATGGCGCGCCGCCCGTCGCGTTGTTTTGTGTCTCTGTTCTGTGTCTCTTTCGACCGAGGGCCTGTTCGATGGGCGTCGTCGCTGCGTTCAGCGCCCGCCAATCGCCGCCAAAACCGCCTCTGCTGGAAGACCATTCGCACCACCGATTTGACGGCAATATTTGTTTAATCCGTGTTACGGGGCTTTGATCTCTTGATTTTTTGATTTTGATTTTCGAGTGGTATTTACTTGCCTTGCTCCGCTGTTGTTTGCGGGTTACAATTCCGTGGCTGTTGTTCGGCCAATGGTGTGGCGGCAACGAAGGAGCGACGCCCCAATGTATTATGCACGGTGGATAACGTGCCTCTGGCCAGGACTTCCCCGACTTTGGTGGCGTGGCGAGATGGCGGGATTGGCAGTCGCCCTGTTTTTCACTGCATTGTTGAATGCGGCTCTTTTGGGGGGGGTGGCATGGCCGTCGCTGTTGAGTTTTTCAGCGAAATTCTGTCTTTGGGGGGCGGTCTTCCTTTTTTGGGTGTTGGCCTTGCGGGGCGGTCTGAAACGACTCCCCGATATTTTGCGGCCGGCGGCTGAGGAATCCGCCGCACTGGACGGGTTGTTTCAACGAGCCCAGTGCGAATACTTAAAGGGGCACTGGCTGGAGGCGGAACTGGGCTGGCGGAGCGTTTTGGAGCGGCGTCCTGAAGATATCGACAGCCGTCTCATGCTGGCAACACTGCTGCGGCGCGTTTCGCGGTGCGACGAAGCCAGAAAAGAGTTGCGAGAACTTGTTCGGTTGGAGGGGGCCGCCAAGTGGAGTTTGGAAATTCGCCGCGAGTTACAACTCCTGGCGGAGCAGACGGAATTGGCGGAGCATTCCGACCTCCAAAACAGGGTCGCGGCCGCTGAAACGGAACACGCCGTGCATTCAGACCAAACCATCGAAAATTCAGCTCAAGAACCAAAAGCGGCGTAACGAAATTACCCGCATGAGCATCAGAAAGAGTGGTAGAGTTCTTCGGCTACATTTTTTTACCAGCAACATTAAACATCAATAGACGAACAACGCGGCTTCGCCGACCTTTTTGACCGAGCACATCTGTTTCAGGCTGTTCACTGAAACAACGCTGCTTGAAGCCGCAAGCCTACGGGAGGCACTCCATGTACGAACGATTTACCGACCGCGCGCGGAAGGTGATGCAACTTGCAAACCAAGAAGCGCAGCGGTTTAACCACGAGTACATCGGCACCGAACACATTCTGTTGGGCCTCGTCAAAGAGGGCAGCGGAGTGGCGGCGAACGTGCTGAAAAATCTCGACGTCGACTTGCGGAAAATTCGCCTCGAAGTCGAAAAACTTGTCCAAAGCGGCCCGGAAATGGTCACCATGGGCAAGCTTCCCCAGACGCCGCGCGCCAAGAAGGTTATCGAGTATTCCATGGAGGAAGCTCGAAATCTGAACCATAATTATGTTGGCACCGAGCATATTTTGCTGGGGCTGCTGCGCGAGCATGAGGGCGTGGCGGCGCAGGTGTTGATGAATCTCACTCTGAAGCTGGATGAAGTCCGCGAAGAGGTGCTGAATTTGTTGGGGCATGGTTTGGAAGGCGGCGAGAGCGAGCGGGGCGGTCGCGAAGGTTCGGGCGGTGCGGAGTCGTCGTCGTCCAAGAGCGGCAAATCCAAGACGCCGGCGCTCGATAGCTTCGGCCGCGACCTCACCGCCCTGGCGCGTGAGGGCAAACTAGACCCCGTGATTGGCCGCAGCCGTGAAATCGAACGGGCGCTTCAGGTTTTGTGCCGTCGCACCAAAAACAACCCGGTTCTGCTGGGTGAGGCGGGCGTCGGCAAGACGGCCATCGTGGAAGGTTTTGCACAACGCGTGATCAGCGGCAATGTCCCCGAGATTCTCGCCAACAAGCGCATCGTGGTGCTCGATTTGGCGATGATGGTCGCGGGCACGAAGTATCGCGGCCAGTTTGAAGAACGCATCAAGGCCGTGATGAACGAAGTTCGCCGCGCCAAGAACACGATCTTATTCATCGACGAACTGCATACGCTCGTTGGCGCCGGCGGCGCCGAAGGTGCAATTGATGCAGCAAACGTTCTCAAGCCGGCGCTGGCCCGCGGAGAAATTCAGTGCATTGGCGCCACCACGCTCGATGAATATCGTAAATACATCGAAAAAGACAGCGCACTGGCCCGACGCTTCCAGGAGATTATCGTCGAGCCGACCAACAAAGCCGAAACCGTAGAAATCCTCAAGGGACTGCGCGAACGCTACGAAGAGCACCATCGCGTGCAAATCACCGACGACGCCATCGAAGCGGCCGTTGAACTTTCGGGGCGTTACATTACCGGCCGCTGTCTGCCGGACAAAGCGATTGACGTGATCGACGAATCGGGCGCCCGCGTGCGTTTGCGAGCCATGACGCGTCCGCCGGATCTCAAGGAAATCGACGAAGAAGTCGAAGGTCTGAATAAAGACAAGGAAGAGGCGGTCGCGAACCAAGACTTCGAAAAAGCGGCGGCTCTGCGCGACCGCGCCGATAAACTGCGTAAGAAAAAAGACACCATCACGCGTGAATGGCGTGAAAAGTCGCAACAGACCGACGGCGTGGTGGACGAAGAAGTGATTGCCGAAGTCATTTCCAAAATGACCGGCATTCCGCTGACCCGTCTCTCAACCGAAGACAGCATGCGGCTGATGCAAATGGAAGACGAACTCCATCAGCGCGTGGTCAGCCAAGACGCCGCCGTCAAAGCCATTGCCAAGGCGGTCCGCCGCAGCCGTAGCGGTTTGAAAGATCCGAAACGGCCGACCGGTTGCTTTGTGTTCGCGGGTCCCACGGGCGTGGGCAAAACGCTGCTGGCCAAGGCGTTGGCGGAATTCATGTTTGGCGATGAAGACGCGCTCATTCAACTCGACATGAGCGAATACATGGAGAAGCACAACGTGAGCCGTTTGGTCGGCGCCCCTCCTGGGTATGTCGGCTACGAAGAAGGCGGCCAGCTTACCGAGAAAATTCGCCGCCGTCCGTACGCCGTGGTGTTGCTCGACGAAATCGAAAAGGCGCACCCCGACGTCTTCAACATGCTCTTGCAGCTCATGGAGGAAGGCCGCCTGACCGACAGCTTCGGCCGCAATGTCGATTTCCGCAACACGATCGTCATCATGACGACCAACGCGGGCGCTTCGGCCATTAAGAATGAGTCGGCCTTTGGCCTGCCCACCGGTCACGACGACGACGCCTCCTACGAAAGCATGAAGGAGCGTGTTCACGAGCAGATCGAAAAAGTGTTCCGGCCTGAATTCCTCAACCGGTTGGATGACGTCATCATCTTCCGCCACCTCACGATCGAAGATTTGAAAACCGTGATCGACTACGAAATGGCCAAGGTGCGCGAGCGTCTGCAAGATCGGGGCTACAAGTTAGTGCTCACCGACGCCGCCAAGGAGTTCCTCATCAAACAGGGCGCCAACCTCGATTACGGCGCCCGTCCGTTGCGGCGTGCGATTGAGAACCGCGTCGAAGACGTGCTCTCCGAAGAACTACTCAAGGGCGTGTTCCAAGGGAAAGACAAAATCCTCGTCGATGGAATTCGCAACGACAAAGGCAAGGTCATTCGGCTCGACTTCCAGGGCTTGGTCGACGACGAAGGCGGTGAAGAGCCGCCGGTTGGCGCTGTTGCCGGCGAAGGCGACGACAAAAACAATGGCGGTGATTCGGTAGGCGAATAACTTCCGGCAAACTGCCAGCTACACACAAGGCCCGGCTTCTTATTGGAAGCCGGGCCTTGTTTTTTGGCTTTTTGAGAAAACTTGCTCCATCGCGACTCCGCGGTTGCGCCGCGATTGCTGGTTGCAGGCAACCGCCCGTCAAACGGAAACACGGAAGGTTGCGAGTCGTCGCTGGCGAAACGCATGACGCGTGGTTAAACTGTACTGTTTGCGTTGGTGTTATGGAGCCCACAAACTGGCTCCCGAATCGAAAGGCATCGTATGTTTTGCAGGCGTATGGGTCGACTATGGCGAACTCTGGTTGTTGGCATATTGGCCGTGAGTGTTGGCGTGTGTTCCGCGGCGGGCGAAAATGCAGCGGTTGAAATTCCACGCGTCAACGACGACGATTTGGAAATCAAGCTGTTCGCCAAAGCGCCCTTGATCGTGCATCCGATCGGCGCCGTGGTCGACCAACAAGGCCGATTGCTGGTCATTGAAAGCCATACGCATTTCCGGCCCGCCGATTACGAAGGCCCCCAGACAGACAAAATCGTCATCCTGACCGACACCAACGGCGACGGCGCCGCCGACGCCCGCCAGACCTTCTTCTCCGGAACCACGCACACAATGGGCATTGCCGTCCACCCAGACGGCGCCATTTACCTAGCCACGCGTAATGAAATTTTGCGTTTGGAAGACCACGATCACGACGGCCGCGCCGAACGGAGCCGCCGCGTTGTGTTTCTGGAAACCGAGGGCGCCTACCCGCACAACGGGCTTTCGGGACTCGAATTCGACCTACTCGGAAACCTGTTCTTCGGCATGGGAGAAAACCTGGGCGCCGAATACACGCTCCACGGCGCCGATGGCCGAAAGATTCATGACCAAGCCGAGGGCGGAAATATCTTTTTCTGCACCGCCGACGGAGAGAAGTTAAGACGCATCGCGACCGGTTTTTGGAATCCGTTTGGCGTGTGTCGCGATATCCATGGCCGCATATTTGCGGTTGATAACGATCCTTCGGCCACCGGCTGCCGCTTGTTGCACGTGGTGGAGGGCGGCAACTACGGCTACCAATATCGGTATGGGCGTTCGGGGTTGCATCCTTTCGTTTCCTGGCGGGGCGGTCTTCCGGGTTCGCTGCCGATGGTCAGTTACGTGGGCGAGGGGCCATGCGAATTGATCAGTTATGAGTCGAACGGTTTTCCCGAGCGCTACCGCGGCCGATTGCTAACGGCATGTTGGAGCGAACATCGGTTGGAGAGTTTCGAACTTCGGCCGGAAGGCGCTTCGTTTCGGGCGACGCGAACGTCGCTGGTGCAGGGCGGCGCAGACTTTCGCCCCGTGGGAATCGCGGTCGACCACGAAGGCGCCCTCTTCCTGACTGACTGGGTCAAAAAAGATTACAACCTGCATGGACATGGCCGCGTTTGGCGGTTGCAGGCAAAAACGTCGAAGACCGCCGGAGAGAATATTGCGTCGTCGGCCGACTACCCGCCGGGTATGCTTTCGCCTCAAAGGCGATTGCGAGAACAAGCGGTGCGCCGCGCGTTGGCCCAAAACAAGGTCTCTTTTTTGTGGGCTCTTTCGCGACAACTCCGAAATATTGGCGCGCGCGCCGCCGCCTTGGAGGCCTTGCTCACGATTTCGCCGCTGCCGGACGATGTCAAACACGTCGCCACGAACGATCCTTCCCCGGCGATGCGCGCTCAGGCTATTCGCGGCTTGGCGACAGTGAGCTTGGCGAAAGGGGGCGAATTGGACTTCATTCGCCAGCACTTTTTCCAAGACGGCCAGGCGGCTGAAATCGAACTGGCCGCGCTGCCGGCGCGCAATCGTCCGGCCGACGCCGCCATTCTGAGCGACTATTTAGCACATGACGATCCTTTTATTCGCAGCGCCGCGATCCATCAACTTGCCGCCGCGCCGGAATTGCTGCAACGGCTCGAGAACGCCCCGCCGCCGAAGAGCGCCTTGGCGCGGGCCAATTTGATGCTGGCGCATCGGCGGAGCGGCCGTGCGAACGTGCAACAGGTCTTGGAGCGGGCGCTGCAAGATCAAGATCCTCTGGTGCAATTCATGGCGGTGAAGTGGATCGCCGACGAACGTTTACAAAGTTTTCGTCCCCAGATGAAACGCGGGCTCGATCAGGCGGGCGTCTCGCCGGATCTTTTCATGGCCTACGCCACTGCTTTGGCCCGCATTGATGGCCAGTCGGGCGACGAACAAAAAGTGTTGGCCGCGATGACGCCGCGTTTGGCCATTGCCGGTGTGGCGCCGGCGCTGAAGGTCATGATTCTGCGCGGCGTTTCCACGCTCGCCGAGCGCGGCCGGGAAAGCAAGGTGCGTTTGAAACTTGCCGCCCTGCGGCCGTTGCTTCAGGCCCACGACGCGGCATTGAAGTTGGAGGCGGTTCGGTTTCTCGCAGCCTCATTACTCGAAGGGCGAGATACAATACTGGCGGCCATCGTGCGGGATAACAGCGCGCCGGAATCGGTTCGCTGCCAGGCGATTTTGGGTTTGGCGCCGGGGGCGGAGTCGCATCAAGACCTGCTGCTGGAACAGGCTGCGTCGGCTTCCGAACCACGGGCGGAAGAAGCGTTGCGGGCTTTGTTGAACGTCGGTTTGAACGCCAAGCAGAAACGCCTGTTGGAGGAAATCGGACGGAGTCATCCCCGCCGCGCGGCGTTGACAGCGCGGCTGCTCGAACCGGCGGCGGCAGACGCTTCGCAAGCGCCGCCGGAAGCGGCGGCGCTGCTCAAACGTTTGCGGCAAAGGGGCCTTTTGCAGGCTGGACGGGCGGAAGTTGGGCGGCGGATTTTTGAACACGCCAAGTTGGCCAAATGCGCAAGTTGCCACATGAACGAAGGCCGGGGTTCCCGCGTCGGCCCCGACCTCACCGCGATTGGCCGTCAAAGTGAACGCGCGGTGATTCTTGAATCGATTTTGCAGCCGAATAAGAATGTTGCGCCGCATTACGTGGCCTGGCGAATCCTGACCGCCGAAGGCCGCATTCACACCGGGTTCCTGGTCCAACAAACCCAGGAAGATCAGACCTACATCGACGACAAGGGGCAAATGTTTACGCTGTTGAATCAAGACATCGAAACCACCGATTCCCTTTCCACCTCCATTATGCCCACCGGATTGTTGGCGAATTTGACCGACCAGGAAATTGTCGACCTGCTGGCGTATCTGACCGTGAAACGTTGAACGCGGGTGTGAAACTGGGGAGTTTTTCTGGTTGGTGAACGGCCCCCCGGGCAAAAAAATGCTAGGTTACATAAGCCGGGTAACGTTGGTCGAGTTATCTTCTTTTGCGTGTTGTTCTCGATCGGCGTCCGGTGGCTGTCCTCTCTTATCGCTTGTGCCGCCTTTTCCGACGATTCACTGAACCGGCGGCGTTTTTTCGCGTAGATCTTATCGCTGCGCCGGGTCGTTCGACTTGGCAATTCGTTACATTGGCGTTTCGGGAAGGGTTCTGCTTCCTGCTCATCGTTTGCGCCCACGGAGAAAAACTGTGCCTGTATTGAACCGCTGCCGTCGGAGCGTCGCGCTGGCTTCCTTGCTTGTTCTCGTGCTGGGGCTCTCCGCGCGGGCGCAAGGGCAATGCCGGATTGAATTAAAACCGGCCAATGCCTTGGCGGGCCTCGATTCTCAAGTTTTCATGCAGGCGGTGTACGAGGCCGAACGAACCGCGGCGCAAGAAGAAGGATCGCATCCTTTGCTGCCGATCATTCGCTACGCCTTCAGTCGCTACCAATCGATGTCAACGGAATTGCAAGACTACCGTTGCCGCTTGGTCAAGCGCGAACGCATCGCCGGCCGCCTGCAATCGCACCAATTTATGGCGGTGAAAATTCGCCATCAACCAGCCGCCGATGGCAGTCAAACTCCAAACATTGATGTGTATTTGCGTTTTCTGGCGCCCTCGCGCATTAAGGGTCGGGAGGTTCTGTATGTCGAGGGAGAAAACAACGGTGAGTTGTTGGCCACCAAGGGCGGTCATGGCGCGTTGAAACATTTCACGATCAGCACGGCGTTGGAAAGCGATCAGGCCCTGCGCGACAGCTTGTATCCTGTCAATCAGATTGGCGTGCTCAACCTGACCCGCCGTTTGATCGAAGACGGCGTCAAGCACATGCAAGCCGATGTGTTGCGAGAATGCGTGGTGGTCGACAAAACCGGCGCCACGATCGACGACCGGCCATGCCGGTTTATTGAAGTCACGTTCCCCGTGCAGCGTTCGAATATTCGCTTCCACAAGGCGCAAATCTTTATCGACGAAAAACTACAGATTCCCGTTCGCTACGCCTCCTACGATTGGCCCAAGGAAGAAGGCCAGCCTCCTCGGCTGCTCGAAGAATACACGTACGCCGATCTGGAGTTGAACCCCGGGCTGGCCGATCTCGATTTTCGCCGCGACAATCCCGACTATCACTTTCACGCGCGCCAAGAAAAGACGCGCGAAGAAAAATAGCGGTGGGCCGCCGCTTTAACGAGCGTCGTTCGGTTGGGGCGCCTCCAGGACGCGCGTCTCGCCTTTTTTCTGCTCATGGCGGGCTCGTTCGACTGCCGCCCAAGCGACGATATTTCGACTCGTCAGCAGGCCAACAACTTGGCCTTCGAACAACACCGGCAGCGTAGTGCATGGCGAAGCTTGTAGCTGTTGCACCGCCGTTGCGAGCGGGTCGTTGGGGTGCAGAATCGGGCAATGCCGGCAGGCCAAGGATTCCGCGCTGCGGATGACATCGTGCTGTTGTTGGGCTTCGGCAATTGCCGCGTGGTGCAGCATGCCAATAAAGCGGCCTTCCTTGACGACCGGAAAATCGTGTTGGTAGCCCGCCGCCACCGCCTCCCCGACCTGCTCAAGAGGAGCGTCAGCCTCGACCGGCAATACACCCGAGGTCATGGCGTCGCGGACGTGTTTGTCTTGAAAAACCGCCAGCACTTCGACCGCCTGCAACTCAGCCTTGCCGGCCATGAAAACAAACATCGCGATAAACACCAGCATCCACTGGCCAGTCCAGAGGCCTACGAAAATAAACAAGGCGGCCATCACTTGGCCGACATTCGCCGCGATTCGCGTTGCCTGCAAGCGAGACAAACGCGTGGCGAGCAACGACCGCAATACGCGGCCGCCGTCCATGGGGAAGGCCGGCAACATGTTGAACACCACCAGCGCGACGTTGGTCAGGAGCAGGTTGCCCAAAAAAAGGAGCACTCCGCCGACGCGTCTCACGCCGGCAATGTCGTGGATGCCGTAGGCGATCACCAAGACCACGATCACGGCCAACAAGATTGCCGCGATCACGACATTCACCGCCGGCCCGGCAACGGCGACCCAAAATTCCTGCCACGGTTTTTGCGGGATGCGTTCCAGGCGGGCAATGCCTCCAATCGGCAAGAGCGTGATATGCAACGTTCGCACGCCGTACGCTCTCGCGGTGAGCGCGTGTCCTAATTCGTGCAGGGCCACGCAAGCGAACACCGCCACGACCAAGCCGACAATCATCAGGCCGGCGGCCCGCGTGTCGGCGGAAAAATATAACCAGCCGAGCAGCAGCAGGAATGTCCAATGCAAATAAATGCCGATTCCCGCGACGCGCGCGATCTTTAATGACCAATTCATAAGACGATCTTCTTATTCCTACGAGAAGCCAGAGTCTTCAACAAAGCAAGCTTCTAAGCTGCATGGTAACCGAGCCGGGGCCGGTTCCGCCAGCCGCGCCCTGTTAGTAGGTTCTTGGCGCCGCGGCTTTTTGTCAACGGCGGAGCCGGCGAAGCCAGCGCTTCGCAGACGCCCAACCGGCGGCGCCCCGTGACAATTACGCCCCGTTGGCGTATTCTCAGGGTTGTTTCCTTGCTTTTCTCGCTTCCCGCCCAGAATGCCGGTTCATGACCCACCGCCCCACCGCGACTTATATCACGCAGCGTTTTCGCGAAGCCGGCTTGCGGCCGGTCACGAAGTACGGCCAGAATTTTTTAATCGATTTGAATCTGCTTGATGTCCTGGTCGACGCCGGCGAAGTCACTCAAAACGACGTGGTTCTGGAAGTCGGCACCGGGTTGGCGTCGGTTACGTCGATGCTGGCGCAACGCGCCGCGGCGGTCGTGACGGTTGAAATCGATCCTTTCCTGCATCAACTCGCACAAGAAGAACTGGAAGGTTTTGATAACGTCACGATGCTCCGCCAAGACGTTTTACGCAACAAAAACAACCTCAGCCCGGCGGTGCTCGAAGCGGTCGAGCAGGCGATGGAGAACACAGGCGTCTCGCGATTCAAGTTGGTGGCGAACCTGCCGTATAATGTCGCCACGCCGATCATTTCCAACCTGCTCCTGACCCACATCACGCCGGCGCTGATGGTGGTCACGATCCAAAAAGAGTTGGCCGACCGCATCACCGCCCGGCCAAACACCAAAGACTACTCCTCGCTCAGCGTCTGGATGCAAAGCGTCTGCCACGTGGAAACCATTCGCGTGATGTCGCCGGGCGTCTTTTGGCCGCGGCCGAAAGTGCATTCGGCTATTATTCGCATTGAGCCATCGGCGGAAAAACGCCAGCAGTTTGCCGACCTGCCCTTCTTCCACCGCTTTGTTCGCTCGATTTTTATCCATCGCCGCAAATTCCTGCGGGCGAACCTTTTGGCCGCATTCAAGGGCGAATTGGGCAAGCCGGAAGTCGATGAGATCATGGCCGAGCAAACGCTCGCCGCCGATGCCCGCTCCGAGCAACTAACCGTCGACCAAATGCGCGAACTCTGCGAAGCCTGCCGACTGCGGGTGGAAGAGTGAACATTGATCATCATCAAGGACATCATCATGAAAACCCTGCTTCTATTCGCCTGCCTGTTAGTTGCCGCCCCTGCCCCAGCCGCCGACCAAAACCCAGCCGCCGACCAAAACCCAGCCGCCGACCAAAACCCAGCCGCCGACCAAAACCCAGCCGCCGACCAAAACCCAGCCGCCGACCAAAACCCAGCCGCCGACCAAGCCTACTCCGTGCAATACCCGCCTTCGGACAAAGCGGGCGAGCTTTCGCTGGAGGCCAATTATTACCTCTGGATTCCCGCCGGCGCCAAGCGGTTGCGGGGCGTGATCGTCCACCAACATGGTTGTGGCGATGGCGCCGAACAAGGCGGAGTCACGGCCGCGCAAGATCTGCACTGGCAAGCTTTGGCTCGCAAGTGGGATTGTGCCTTGATGGGGTCGTCTTATCGAGCGAAAGGCGCGAGTTGCCGGCTGTGGTGCGACCCAAGAAATGGCTCCAACGACACTTTCCTGCGAGCGCTCGACGACTTCGCCGCGCAATCGAAACACCCGGAGTTGGCCACGGCGCCCTGGTGTTTGTGGGGACATTCCGGCGGCGCCTTCTGGGCCAGCATCATGCAAGCCAAGCATCCGCAACGCATTGTCGGGATTTGGCTGCGCAGCGGAACCGCCTTCGAACGCTGGAAGTCGGGCGAGATTCCGCCGCTCGAAATCCCTGAGTCGGCCTATCAGATTCCGGTCATGTGCAACCCCGGCGCGAAAGAGCGAGACGACAAACGGTTCCACACCGCCTGGGACGGCGCCATGGCGATGTTCCGAGCTTATCGTGCGAAGGCGGCGCTGATCGGTTTCGCGCACGATCCTCTTACCGCCCACCAATGCGGCGATTCGCGTTACTTGGCCATTCCTTTTTTTGACGCCTGCCTAGCCTTGCGGCTGCCTTCTCCAGAAGCGCCGCAGGCGGCTTTGCGCACGGTCGACCGATCGCAAGCCTGGTTGGCGCCGCTGCTCTCTAGCCAAGCGGTTCCGGCGGCGAAATTCAAAGGCGCGGTGGAGGAATCGGTCTGGTTGCCGAACGCCCAAGTGGCCAAATATTGGAGCGAATACGTGCAAACCGGCGCCGTGGAAGACGACACCCCGCCGCCGGCGCCGCTGCATCTGGCCGGTAAGCGAACTGATGGCGGCGGCTTGATTTTGAACTGGGAGGCCCGAGCCGATTTTGAAAGTGGATTGCGCGGCTTTGTCATCCTACGCGACGGCGCCGTGTTCGCCCGCGCGCCCGAGAAACCGGTCAACCCGTTTGGCCGCCCTTTGTTCCAAGGCATGTCGTACCACGACACGCCCCGCAAGCCGCTGCCCGCCATGACATTTACTATTCCCGCCGCCGAAGCCCCCTCAGGCCGGACGTTTCAAGTCCTGGCGATCAACAGTGTCGGCCTGGAATCGAAACCGAGCCAGGGCGTTATTGCTCCCTGAGAAAGCAGGCCGCGGGGCTCGTTTCTTCCTGGACGCAAGAGAAGCCCGGCTTTTTCAAAAAGCCGGGCTTCTGAATTTGGGAATGAGGATGTCGTTTTTCCACGCGTCCTTACCAGCCGAGCACCGAAATAATGGCCGTCATCAGAGAACTCGTGGCCGAGTAGGGTTTGTCGAAACTCCAAATGTTTCGCACTAGGTCCATCATCAAGGCGCCGGTGAGCATCAGTAAGAAACACGCGGCGCCGAGTGCGAGAACTTGCGCCACGCCATAGGGCGTTTCCTGGGGGATGTAACCTTGCGGTTCGACGGGGGCGGTTTCCACCGCGCCGCTGACATCGATCTCGGCCGGCCCGGCGGCGATATCTATGGGCTCGGCGTCAATTTCCTGGAAGGCGCCTTCGCCGAGATCGTCGATGCCTTCCAGGTCGTCGCCGACGCCGAGAAACGTGCCGTCTTCGATCGCGATCACCTGCGAACCGCTATCCGATTCGTCATTATCCACATCGCCGACGGGAGTCAGGCGGAAATCATCGTCGGCGGGGAAGGCTTCATCGTCGAGCGATAATTCAGCCGCATTGGCGTCCGAACCCGAAAGAATATCGGCGGACGCGTCTTCAAGATCGATTCCGCTGTCGGTCGGACTTGTCAGATTGATTCCGCTATCGCCGGCGCCCAGCCCAATATCGCTGCCGACGCCAATATCGCTGCCGCCGGCGCCGCTGCTACCTTCGAGAATGATTTCTTCGTCGTTGGCGCTGAGTTCAATGACGGAGCTGTCGTCGTCCATGATGGCCAAGTCTTCGCCAAAATCCAGGCCGTCCGCGACATCGAAATCTGCGCCGAGCGCGCTGCCCATGTTGCCGGTGTCTCCGGCGGAGCCGCCCGCCAAATCGGAGCCGCCGCCGAGCACATCGGAGTCGCCGGCGAGTCCTAGATCGCTACTTTCCGACGATAGTTGGAGGTCGCTATCTCCGGAAAGTTGCAGCTCGCTGTCTCCGGAAAGTTGCAGGTCGCTGTCGCCAGCTAGTTGCAAGCCACTGTCTTCTCCGCCCAAACCGATGTCGCTATCGCCTTTCGGTTCGGGCTCCAAGCTGAGTTCATCGTCGTTGCCGGCGCCGCCGGTTATGGGCGGCGGTTGGTCGGCGCCGGGCGTGAGTTCGAGATCGCTCTCGGCGGCAAGCGGATTGGGTTGATCGCCGGCGAGTGTAATATCGCTGGCGCCCGCCTGTTCATCTTGGCCGATCACGGTGTTTGTCGGACGGGCTTCATCCGTTACCAGCAGCGACTCCACATCGTCTGCGGAGGCATCGTCTGCGGAAGGCTTTGCGGATTCGTCGGCAAACAACGCAGCGATGCTATCGTCCGAACGAGGACCAGCATCGCCAAGCGTGACGCCCAATTCGTCTGCGACGCGCTCCAACTCCTGATGTTTGAACTTCCAACTGGTTCCATCGCGATAACCGAATATCTCGCTGTTCGAACGCATTTCGTTTAATCGCTCAGGCGTGACGCCGAGCAAGTTCGCGGCTTCTTGTAGCTCGATAAGCTTGGGAGGCATTCTATAACTCCAAGTACAACGAGCGAAGCCGCGGGCGAAGCAAGGTTTTCCTACCTTGTTTCGACCATTGCGCGCACTTCGCCGGGCGATGGTTTGGCGCCGTTGAAATCTTCAATGTGAAGATCCCAGAACAGATTGCGTACACTTCTGAGCTGAATCTTGCCCTCCAAACCATCGACGTGGTAAACGCCCATGATTCGGGTGCGAGGATCAATCAGAATGATCTGCCGTCCACCTTCACCCGCTTCCGAAAAAGCAATCAGCTCACTTCCCGCACGCGGGGCGGAGCCGATCGATGTTGGAATTTGCGCGTGAACTTGGTTCGGTGATAAAACTGGTTGAAACCAACCGGAAGCGACGACAACAAATACTGCACCTAGGAAAACACCCATTGCCATACTGCGCATGACGAAAGCCTTTGCAGGTTGGTGAGATGGGGAGTTCTAGAGTCTATTCTAGAAGCCCCAATTCTGGTTTCAAGAGATACCTTGGCCGATTTTGGTCGTTTTTATACCGCAAGCGGCTGAAAGTGCGGCGTTCGCATCAGGGTAGGATTCCATTGCGCCGAACCTTACCGAGCGGAATATCGAAATATCCTGCCCAAAACAAAATCGCCTGTCTTGCCGCAGCGGGCCTTGGAAAAACGACACCCTACAATACGCAACTGCTTCACACAAAACGAGTTGCCGTTTTTTTACGAGGAAAATACCGTACGATCTATGTATGAACGACTGGCTGCGGAGTGTAGAAAAATCATTAAACGGCGGCAATGCCAAACATTACTGCCTATTCGCACTAAACCACTCTTTTTGACATGTTCCGGGCTTTCGAAAGGAACAGTCCCGAAATAAGTTCCCGATAGTGGCTCGGAAAAACCCGGCATTTTCAAAATGCCGGACTTTTAATGCGGTCGGTAAATTCGGGACTGATTCAAAGGCGGCCCGCCGCACTTTGGCGTCGCAGACCGCGCGAAGCGGTTTTCCCCGGTGATGTCGGGCAGGTAGCCTTCTCACAACCGGCGTCAGTTGGTAGCCTAAGAACTCCTAACATAACCCCTGTTTGGCGTTTCAAACACGGAGTTTGATGCTGACCTACCAAGTTGTGTTAGAAGGTATAAGATAGAACAATCACTCGCACGAACATTATTCCAGGAAGATTCTTGAGTTATGTCGAAGCCGAATCGCAAACTGAAAAAGGCCAATCACGGCCGCCGTCCCGCAAACGCCAAAGCCCGCAAGGCCAAACGTAAGTGGATGAAGAACTAACCGGCCAATTGCGGTGAACCGAGCGGCTGGCGGTATGCCAATTTTGTTTTCCACGGCTTGTTCCGCGTGTTTTTTCCCTTCGTTCGAGAGGCGCCTAACCTTGGCACGCAAGGAGCTTATCGTCGATTTGAAGAAGATCGACGTAAACACGGTCATCGCTGACATTGAGGAAATACACAAGTACAATCCTCAACGTTTCGATATGGAGCAGCTGACCGCCATTGTGTACGAAGATGTCGAGGCCAAGATTTGCGTCGGCTACAAAGACATCACCGCGAATGAGTTTTGGGTCGGCGGCCACATACCCGGTATGCCGCTGATGCCCGGCGTCATGATGCTGGAGGCAGCCGCCCAAACGTGCAGCTACTTCGCCATCAAGCACGATTGGTTGGGCGCCGAGATGATCGGCTTTGGCGGGTTGGAAGACGTCCGCTTTCGCGACCCCGTCGTTCCCGGCGACCGCCTCCTCCTTTTGTGTGAGCTGATCAAGGTGCGCCGCGGCCGCATGATTGTTTGCCGTTTCCAGGGCGTGGTGCGAGATTCCGTCGTCGTGGAGGGCGTCATCAAGGGGATTCCGCTCCCGGTCGAGGCCATGAAAAAATTTCAGACCAAACAGTAGCGGCGACCAAACAGCAGCGGCGACCAAACAGCAGCGGCATGGCCTGCTTGCGGGCCGGTTGGCGGATTTTCATATCTCATGGGCAGACGCGCTCTCCAAAAGCTTGACCCCACGCTCGACCTGTCCGCCCACTATCGGACCGTCGAACAGATGCCTGCGCCGTTCGACGCCGAAGCCTGGTTCGGCCGACGCGCGCCGCTGGAAATTGAAATCGGCAGCGGCAAGGGTTTGTTTTTACGCAACGCCTCGCGCAATCAGCCGGAGCATGATTTTATTGGTGTCGAAATTATGCAGAGGTACGCGCGCTACGCAGCCGGGCGACTAGCGCGGCAAAAGCAGAGCAACGCACTCATGTTGCACGGCGACGCCCTGGCGTTCGTACGAGACAAGCTGACCGACCAGAGCGTCTGGGCGGCGCACGTTTATTTCCCCGACCCTTGGTGGAAACGGCGGCACCGGAAACGCCGCGTGATGAACGAACTTTTCATCCATGATCTTGACCGCGTGCTCTGTCCGGGCGGTTCGCTCCACTTCTGGACCGATGTCCGCGAGTATTTCGAAGTCACGCTGGAATTGCTGGCGGAGAAAACCGCTTGGGAAGGTCCGTTGCCGGTGGTTGAAAAAGCGGCGGAGCACCCGCTCGATTATCGCACGCACTTCGAACGCCGCATGCGCATGCATTCGGAGCCGGTTTATCGCAGTGAATTTAGGAAGCCCGCGTAGGGCCGAGCGGTTTTTTTGTCATCCTTCCTGCCAAGAGCCTCAGGCCAAGATGCCAAAATCGTCGTGAAATATCCGGGCTTACGCCTTCTTTACGCGTCGGATAGCATACGGGCATGTCTACTGAAAAACCGCCAAATGCGAGAGAACCGAGTCTACAAAGCTTGGCCGGATTGCGCGTGGCCGCTTTTGAAAGCCGCCGCTCCGTGGAAATGGCGAGTCTGATCGAACGCCATGGCGGGCGGGCGTTTGTCAGCCCCGCCATGCGGGAAACGCCGCTGGTTCACAACCAGGCCATCGCGGAATTCGCCCACCGCGTGTTGATCGCCGATTTTGACGCCATGATCATTCTGACCGGCGTCGGTTTTCGACACCTCCTGGCGGAGGTCGAACGGAAGGTTGATCGGCAGCGTTTTCTCGACGCCCTCTCCGATCTCACCACCATCGTGCGCGGCCCCAAGCCGGCGGCGGCCTTGCGAGAAGTGGGAATCACGCCGAGTTGGATCGCGCCGCCGCCCAGCACTTGGCGAGAGGTGTTGAAAACGATCGATGAGCACGCCGCCGTTGTGAATCAGCGGGTGGTCGTTCAGGAGTACGGTGTGACGAATCCCAGCCTTACGGCGGGGCTTGAAGCGCGTGGCGCCGAAGTGGCGCCGCTGCGCATCTACGAATGGGAGTTGCCTGAAGACACAACCCCGCTGGAAGAAAACCTTCGCCAGATAGTTGCCGGTAATCGTGACGTCGCTTTATTCACGGCTGCACAGCAGGTGGTCAACCTGTTGGAAATTGCCGAGCGGCTCAAAATAACACCGCAACTTTTTCAAGCGATGAAAGGCATGGCTATTGGTTCGGTTGGTCCGACCACGAGCGAGGTCTTGCGAGACAAAGGATTTTCAGTCGACTTTGAACCCGAACACGCAAAGATGGGTCATCTGGTCGCCGCCGCCGCCCTCGAAGGAGGCCAAATCTTGGCTCAAAAAAAACGCATCCACGCATCGCTCTCAGGACCGGAATCGGCGTCGTCCGACGCGCAGGCGCCGTGGTTCGACAGCCCGTTCATGAAGGCTTGCCGACGCGAGCCGTGCGAGGTCACGCCGGTCTGGATGATGCGGCAAGCGGGCCGCTACATGGCGGAATACCGAGAAGTGCGCGCCAAAACAACGTTTCTGGAGCTCTGCAAAAATCCGGCCTTGTGTAGCGAAGTCATGGTGACGGCGGTGCGGCGTTTGGGAGTGGACGCCGCCATCATTTTCTCAGACCTACTGCCGATTCTCGAACCGATGGGTTTCGATCTGGAATTCGCGCAAGGTGAAGGGCCCGTGATTCACAATCCGCTGCGCGAGGCCGGGGAGGTCGACCGCGTGCTCGAATTGGAAAACGTGGACGCACTCGATTTTGTCATGGAAACGGTGCGTCAAACCCGCAGAGATCTTCCCGCCGATATGCCCCTGATCGGCTTTGCCGGCGCGCCGTTCACACTCGCCAGCTACATTATTGAAGGCGGCGCAAGCCGCAACTACGCCCGCACCAAAACGCTGATGTTCCAAGACCCCGGCGCCTGGCGAAGTTTGATGCAACGTTTTTCCCGCGCGATCGTGCTGTATCTCAACGCCCAAATCGCGGCGGGCGCCCAATGCGTGCAACTCTTCGATTCATGGGCCGGCTGTTTGTCGACCCACGACTACCGCGAATGCGTTTTGCCCCATGTGCAGTACATTGCCGAACACCTCACGCCCGGCGTTCCGCTGATCAATTTCGCCACCGGCAACCCCGCGCTGCTGCCTCTGTTGGCCGAAGCGCAAACCGCCGTGGTGGGCATAGATTGGAGAATCGGTTTGGACGAAGCCTGGCGCGTCGTTGGCCACGACCGCGCCGTGCAAGGCAACCTCGACCCCACCGTGTTTCTGACTTCGCCCGAGGAAATCCGCCGCCGCGTGCAGCAAGTGCTTGATCAAGCGGAAGGGCGTCCTGGCCACATTTTCAATCTGGGGCATGGCATCTTGCAGCAGACGCCCGTCGAAAATGCGATTGCACTGGTTGACGCGGTGCATGAACTGAGCGCCAAGTAATGTGTTTTTTTCACGCCGTTGGAGTTCATGCTTTAGCATGTTTTCGACGTAGTTACCAGGACAAAACATGCTAAGCACCGCTCGATAAATAACGGCAGCATTTGTGTAGCCATCGTCGCCAGACGGTGGTTGAGCGGTGAACCATCCCACGCTCTGGCGAGCATGGCTACGACACTAATTTTCCGCTCGATGCTAAATGCTAAGAGCTCCTAACATAACCCCTGTTTGGCGTTTCAAACACGGAGTTTGATGCTGACCTGCCAAGTTGTGTTAGAAGGTATAAAGCATGAACTCCAACGGCGCAATCAATAGCCCCGCCCGACTACGTGTAGATCGAATACTCAGGCCGCTGCTCGCGCCGCAACATGCTGGAGGCTTCCGCATCGCCGATGAAATCTTCTTTCACGGGATCGAACTGTAGTTTGCGGTTGAGAATCATCGCGATATTCGACAAATGGCAGGCGCTCACCGAACGATGGTGGGTTTGCGGGTCGGAAATGGTGCGGCCGCCGTCTTTAATGCAGTCGAAGAAATTGTGCATGTGCGCCCCGGCCTGGCTATTGCCGCCGTTCTTGCCGGAGGGGTCTTTTCCATGGCAGAGTTTGACGATTTCGCCGTTGAGTTTGTCGTGGTCGGCGGGCGTCAATTCCTCTACGGGCTTTCCGGTCAAACCTCCCCGGTTGACGCGAATACGCCCTCTTTCTCCGGTGATGATCAGTTCGTTGGCGCCGCTGTAGAGCCGGCACGATTGGCCATCGGCGAACGTGAGTTTGCAGTCGAAATCGAAGGCGGTGTTGAAACCGTTCGGTATTTTAGGATACCCGCCCTGGCCTTCGATCGAAGTCGGGCCGGTTTTTTCCAGCCCCAACGCCCAGATCGCGATGTCCATATGATGGACGCCCCAGTCGGTCACTTGGCCGCCGGAATATTCGAGCCACCAGCGGAAATCGAAATCGCCGCGTTGTTTGCAATAGGGAACCTTGGGCGCCTGGCCGAGCCACATATCCCAATCGAGTTCGGCGGGCGCCACGCCGTTTTTGAAGGGCCCGCCTTTTGTGCCTTCCCCCACCGAAACGAGTGCGTGCAGTTTTTTGCCCAGCCGACCGCTACGCGCGATGGCAATAGCCTTGAGGAAAATGCGATTGTATTCACTGCGTTGTTGCGTGCCGACCTGAACCACCTTGCCGGTTTCTTGGGCGACGCGGATCAACTGTTTGCCTTCGTCGACGGTGAGCGTGAGCGGCTTCTCGCAATACACATGCTTCCCGGCGCGCATGGCGTCGATCGCGATTTTAACATGCCAATGATCGGGCGAGCCGATCGTTACGGCGTCGATCTCTTTGTTGTCCAGCAGTTTGCGGTAGTCTTGAAAGACCTCGATTTTCTTTCCCAACTGGTCCTGGAAGAAACGCGCATGATGCAGGTTGACGTCAGCCACCGCGACGGTGTCGCCCAGCGTGGCGGCTTGCAGGGCGATCGTCATCCCCCGACCAGGATGCTGGCCCCCGCCGGTGTAGCGGTTCGCATAAACGCCCGTGCCGATGGAACCGATGGTCAGCCGATCATTGGCCGATTCCTTGCCCAACGCCCGCCGCCACCAGAACGGCATGGCCATGCCGCTGCTGGCAACCGCAGCCGACTGAAGAAACTCTCGACGCGAACGACGACCGAACGTAGACATATATCATGCCCTCTTTTCACGGTAACGGAAACCTGGAACGCCTGCCTCCATGATATTCCACCCAGCCCGGCAAGCAAGCCGGGCTTTTTTGAGCAATGCTGCGCACGGCTAGCGTTGGCTCGTTTAACGGCAAGCCGAAGGCGAGTGCGTGTTTCCGTCTTGCCCAAACGGTTTGGCTCAAAACGCAGTCGCCTTCGGCTTGCCGTTAAACGAAAAATGAATTTATCCCTCCGGTTTGCAATGCACTCCTGTTCTACCGCGAATCATCGATTCCCGTTTCGTCCGCCACGGCGGCGATTTTTTCACCGGTGCTCCAGCGACGAAAATCTTGTGCATCGCGGTGGATGCGACGATACACGGTATCGCGTTCCACGGGCTCCCTGCCGGCTTCGAGAATCAGCCCGCGAATCTGCTCGATGTTGAGCATTTCGGGCGTCGTGGCGCCGGCGTCGTGGTAGATCAACTCATGTCGCACGGTGCCGTCGAGGTCGTCGGCGCCGTACGCTAGCGCGGCTTGCGCGGTTCCCATGCCGAGCATGATCCAATACGCCTTGATATGCGGGATGTTGTCCAGCATCAGGCGGCTGACAGCCACCGTGCGCAGGTCGGCTGAGGCGTTCGGTTTCTTGATATGCGAAAGCCCCGTGTTTTCCGGATGAAACGCCAGCGGGACGAACGTCTGGAAGCCGCCGGTTTCGTCTTGCAACTCGCGCAGCCGAATCAGGTGGTCGACGCGGTGAAAAGTGTTTTCCAAATGGCCGTAGAGCATCGTGCAGTTCGTACGCAGGCCGAGTTGGTGCGCCTGGCGGTGAATGTCGAGCCATTTCGAGGCGTCTGATTTATGCTCACAGATTTTGTCGCGGACTTCAGGATGAAAAATTTCGGCGCCGCCGCCCGGCATACTGCCCAAGCCGGCGTCGAGCAAATCTTGCAGGATGTCGTGAACGGATTTTTTGGCGAGGAATTCGAACCAGTTGATTTCCACGCCGGTCCAGGCTTTGAGGTGCAGTTCGGGGTAGGCTTCATGCAGAATGCGCACCAAATCGACATACCATTCGTACGGTTTCAAATGATGCAAGCCGCCCACGATATGCATTTCCGTGCAGCCGTTCTCGACCGCCTCTTTCCCCCGCTGGAGCACTTGCTGATCACTCATTGCGTATCCTTTAGGATCTCGCAGGTCTGAGCGGAAGGCGCAAAAGTTACAACGGTAGACGCATATATTTGTGGGGTTCAGGTGCGTGTTGATGTTGTAAAACGCCTGGTTGCCATTGATGCGTTCGCGCACCAGATTGGCCAGTTCTCCAACCTCATGCAACGGCGTTTCGTCTTGATAGAGAAACAGGCCTTCGTCGAAGGAGAGCCGCTGGCCCGACTCTACCTTGGCGCGGATGGTTTTGAGCGTGGGTGTTTGGGTGGGCATCGCTGGAGAAACCGGTCTGGTTGGAACGTGTGGCGAAAAGGGAGACATCGCACGGCAAGGTTCGACGGAATGGCGTCCTATGGAAGCGAGTGTTTCATTTCCCGCTGCTTAAGGCATCACACATAACCCATTGAAAAGCACAACCGAATAAACGGCAAGCGGGTTAACAGCAAATCCGCTGTAGGGCTCCTCATGGTTTTTGCCGCTCACATCGCCGCAACTCTTGTCTGTAATTGAAGTTGCCATCCCCCAGGGGTCATTTGTGAACTATGCTTCCATAGGCTCGACAAACGTTCGCCGCCCAGCCGGGCGTTGTCGCCAAGCTGGGCTTGGTCGGGAACGGGCCGCAAATGATGAGTCTGGCCACAACCAACGATGCGCCAACACCTTAGGTGATCGGCAGATGGCCGTGTACTGGTGAATTGGGTCCTGTTTCTGTTTGCTATACTTCACACGGCTAACAATGGCTCGTTTAACGGCAAGCCGAAGGCGACTGCGTTTTTCGGTCTTGCTCAAACGCGTTGGCGCCAAACACAGCCGCCTTCGGCTTGCCGTTAAACGAAGAATGCGACATTTT
>JAJRWU010000007.1 GCA_024276655.1 Planctomycetota bacterium | reverse complement strand
TCCTTTCGCATAGGTAAAGTTCTGCGAGAAGAAGATCAACTTGGCCCACTCTTTTCAAGCGGCCTACCAGAGGCAGCCCGGCTTCGCTACGCTACGCCGGACTGCCTCTGTGTTTTTACAGAAAGAATGTTACACAACCCACCCTGCTGTTCAAACGCCTTCACAGGCGTACTAGGGTCCGCTGGGCGGACCGTTTCGTCTTGTTTTGCCTCAGTTGTTGCAACACGTTTTCTTCCAAGCATGTCTTCTCAACGAGTTGCCGTTATGTTTATCTTGAACGCCTGTTGGTCATCCACCGCCGTGCGTGCGGGTTTTGCTGCGTGGCTCCTGCTGCTCGCGCCTTTGGGAGCGAACGCCGAACCGGTGCGCATCGAGCAACAGAAAGAAGGGCTTCTATTTACCGAAGCGGGCCAAAACATTCTTTTTTACCAACGAACCAATAAGTCGTTCGAGGGAAAATTCACGAGACGCAACTACGTGCATCCGTTATACAGTCTGGACGGGAATGTGCTGAGCGAAGATTTTCCCGCCGACCATCGTCACCATCGGGGTATTTTCTGGGCTTGGCATCAGGTTTGGGTGGGCGATCAAAAACTGGGCGATCCCTGGGCCATTCGCGATTTTTCCTGGGAGGCGGCGTCGGTCGCGACCACGAAGCACGACGATGGCTCCGCCAGCCTGAAAGCCAAAATCATTTGGACCGGCCAGTTGCCCGATACTTCCTCGTCCCCGGGAGAAACTCCCCATGCGGCGCCGCCGGCAAGTTTGAACGTGGTGCGCGAACGGACGACCATTCGCGTCTATCCGCTGGTTCGGAAAGACGGAGCGCCGGCTCACCGTTTGATCGATTTCAGCATCCAACTCAACGCGTTGGTTGACGGCGTTCGGATAGGCGGCTCGGAAGACCGCAAGGGTTACGGCGGGTTTTCGGCGCGGGTTCGCTTGCCCGACGACGTGCGTTTCACCTCAAGCGAGGGTGAAGTCGCGCCGCGGGTGGAAGCGGTGCAGGCGGGGCCTTGGTTGGATATCTCGGCGACGTTCGATGCACCGGGCCAACAAAGCGGCTTGGCCATTTTGTGCCACCGGAGTTTGCCGGGCTATCCGCAACCGTGGATCTTGCGGCGGCGGGGAAGCATGCAGAACGCGGCGTATCCTGGTCGGCATGCGGCGGCGCTCCTCAAAAGCGAACCTTGGGAGTTGCGTTACCGCCTAGTTGTGCATCGGGGCGACGCGCAACGCGTCGGCATCGCGGGGCTTTATGAAACGTACTCGCCTCCGCCGCGTTGAGGGGACTGTGCCTCGGCGGACGTCGTTTCACGCTGAAGTGTGAAATCCGACTTGCGGCGGCGGCGGCGCGGCGGCGTGCTCCGGGATACCGGGCAAGCCTTCTTTCGCAGGGGCGTCGGTTTGAGGGGAGCGTTCGTGGGAAGACTTCGCCACGGCTTGCTGGGCTCTTCCCAACAACGTTTTGGCGTTGTCGTCGGGCGTCATGTGGGCCACGCCGGTGTCGAGGGCAAGCCGTAGATCAGAATCGCCTAATGGCAAGGCCGTGCTGCTGACAGCGTGTTGAATTCGTTGCGCGATGCGGGCTGCATCGTCCGATTCCCGGCCAGGCATCAACATGGCGAAGCCACCGGTCGGCGAGCGCGTCAGAAGCTCATCGTTGCCGGTGACCGACGAAAGAAATTGGGCCACCGCAATGGTCAACAATTCGGCGGCTCGCTCGCCGTGCTCTTGGGCAATGGTATGCATTCCGTCGACATCGCATAACACAAGCGACAGTAAACCGCCTTCGCCCTGCGTGGCCGAAATGCAGCGAGCGGCCTCGTCAACCAATGCATGAGAACTTGGCAATCCGGTGAGAGCGTCGCGGCGGCACGGCGGTTGAGATTTTTGTAGTTGCGGTTCCTGGAGTTGCGGTTCCTGGGGTTGCTGTTCCTGGGGAGGAGCCTCCGGCGCGGATGAAATGGGCGTGCGGGGCGCCGTCTGGGTAAGTGCAACTGGCTCGGTTTCTTCAGTCTTGGCGTGTGGAGTCTTGAGCGCCAACGTTGGGGCGCCTTCAATTTCCGATTTTGGAGCCGCGTTCTCCGACGATTCGAACTCCTCGACGTCCTCTTCCGGCGGCTGACTCTTCAACTCTTCGGTATCTGCGGGGTTCTGGGCGTCGGAATTCGGCGCCTCAACCAGAACTGGCAAAGACTGCTGGCCATCGTGGTAATAAGTGCGATTTCGGCCATTGTTTTTGGCGGCGTAGAGCGCCGTGTCGGCTCGCTTGAGGAGCGCGTCGGGCGTTTCCTGGAGGCCTGCCGCGACGCCAATACTCACCTGGACTTCAAGTGATGCCTGGGGCGTTTTCACTCGGTTTTCCGCAATCGCGATTCGGACGCATTCCGCAACGCGGTTCGCCTCCTCCAAATCGGCGGTCGGCATGATCACCACTAATTCCTCGCCGCCGAATCGAGCGACAAAATCGATAGGTCGAACTGAGAGCGACGCGACGCGAGCCGTTTCCCGCAGCACTTCGTCGCCGATGTCGTGTCCGTGCTGATCGTTGAATTTCTTGAAATGGTCGATATCCAACATGAGGAACGACACCGGCTCGCCATTTTCGCGTTGCTCCTTCAGACAACGTTCGGCTTCTTCGTCGAAACCTCGTCGATTGAGCAAGCCGGTGAGCGCGTCGGTTCTGGCTTGGTCGGATTGTTGTTGAAGTTGCTCCAGTTGCTCCGAAAGTTTCTGCTCCGCCTGCGCCAATCGTTCCTGCAGGACCTCGTTGGCTTGGAGCATCGAAGCCGCGACGGCGTCTGCCGCGGGCGAACCTTGGCCCTCCAGACCGAGGTCTGACAACTCACGGCTGCCGGCGCTGATTTGCGAGGCGTGCGTTTGAATATCTTGGGAAACGCCGGATGTTAACTGATGGAGCGAAGCCAACCCGGCGCGTAGTTCACTCGCTGCGTTGTCGGGCTTCTCCGCCGCCTCGCCTGGCTTCTCCGCCACCTTGCGGTTCTGTTGCTTTCGTTGGAGCGCGGCGAGCGAAGACCGCAATTGAATCAATTCTCTGGCCGGCCCCCGGCTCGATTTCCCGTGCTGGCGGTGCGCAGACCATCCCATGACAACTCCAATAATGAGTTGCACCAAGAGCAGCCCGATAAACCAAATAAGAAACGATAACGACACAATGACTTTCCCGTATGGAACGTCTAATAATCAGAAGCGTTCGAGGACTAATTGTCTTATGGCCGCCTTTCGCTCCGCGAAAGAACGCTACTTTCCCGAACGGTTCCTAGGTGAATTCACATCCTATCAAATAGCCGGACGGCCCCTCTTCGGCATCAGCCAATACATGGACAACACGCGCCGGTATGCAAATTTCCTCGTTCTGGGTGACCAGCCGAATCAGGCAATGTTTGAAAACCGGCTTTGTGGCGGTCCAGAGCAAGCAGCCATGAGAACTAAGATTACGGCACTCCATGGTTTGGAAATCGTCGGCGGTGGGAACCTGCCCTTGGACAAAATCCACCGCCACTCCCAACTCCTTCTTGCAATTCTTTCTCGTAAAGCGGCGGCGGTTTGTTTGTTCTTTCCGATTTTCCTTCGGCGCCTCTTTGGCCTGTGCCGCTAAGGGCGCGATAGTTTCGCCGCCATGCTTTCGCGCAACATGGGAGGGTGGCTCAGGCAGCGGCGGAAGGGCTGGAGTTTCTGGACGACGTACAGATTCTGAATGCTCTGGTTTCGGCGCCGAGACGGGCGTCTGAGACGACTTGGCCGGAGCGATGCTCCGCGCCGGCGTTTGCCGGCAAGGTATTGCTTGTTCGTAGGCGCCCGTGGCCGGCGGTGAAGGCGGCGTTGCCGTCTCCTCGGCGGTGTTTTTCCGAGTGTCTACTGTTGGCGTTTGTAATTTTGGTTCTCGGTTTGGTTCCGGTGTTAACTCTCGCGTTGGTTCTGGTGTCGGTTCTGGTGTTGGTTCTGGTGTCGGTTCTGGTGTTGGTTCTGGTGTCGGTTCTGGTGTCGGTTCTGGTGTCGGTTCTGGTGTCGGTTCTGGTGTCGGTTCTGGTGTCGGTTCTGGTGTCGGTTCTGGTGTCGGTTCTGGTGTCGGTTCTGGTGTCGGTTCTGGTGTCGGTTCTGG
>JAJRWU010000084.1 GCA_024276655.1 Planctomycetota bacterium | reverse complement strand
TACGCCGCAAAAGCTGGGAAGATAAATTATCGAGGGTGTCGCCTGCTGCGGGGCCCACCAATAATTCAATCGAACTGCTCACCTACTTGGCAACCCTCGCCGGATAGTTCCCCAAAAGTGCAAAACTGGTCCTTAGGAATAGTCCTGAAATAAGTTCCCGGTGGTAGCTCAAAAAAGCCCGGCATTTTGAAAATGCCGGGCTTTTAATTCGGTATGTAAATTCGGGACTGTTCCTTAGCTGTCGCGTTTCCAAGCGTGCAGAATCGTGGCTTTGCCGCCCTGAGTGGTGAATGCGGTTGGCCTGTCGTTCGTGGGGGCGGCGAAGCATACGGTGAGCAGGTCCTCTTCGAGTTTGAATATTCCGAGTAGCGTTTTGCCCGCGAAGGGACCTTCGGTGTCGGAAGCGTCAATCGTCATCGGGTTTTGATCCGTGCCGAGTGTGTGCGTCCCTTTAAGGAAGCCGTCGCCGACGGTCACTTCATGAGCATTGCCGACGATCTGGAGCTTTGAATTATGGATGTCGGCAGCGGTTAATTCACAGCCGTCCTGTTCACCGCTCATAAGATGCCAAGTACCTTCAATCATGCGTGTTCTCCTTGAAGTAGATCCGGGGCGATTATGCCCGACGGCTGTTCGGCCGTCGGCTGTTCCTCAATTTTTGGCGGGGCCGTTTCCCACGCCCGTCGTTCGCTGGTTCGCCCGAGCATCAGCCAACTGAAGGCGACCGATTCAAAGATGCGCAGCGCCGTTGCCGACCACGCCGGCAGCCAAGGCGAGATGTCGACGATCATCGCTGCATCGGGCGCGCCAATGCCGAATATCGGCGGCAGCCGGAACCAGTAGTACGTCATGATGGCCGCCGCCGCGAAGATGCGCGCCGCCAGGTCTTCGTGCTTGGGCGAAGCGGTGCGTAGCGCCAGGTAAAGGGCGAGCGTCAGACCGCCCACGCCAAAGGGGAGGCCGTAAGCCACGTGCAGATGACTGAAGCCCTCCCAGCCGCTGTACGAGGGAACATTGTACCAGCCCCACACGAAGCCTGGGAAGAAGCCGGTCAGCACGACTCCCACCCATTTGCCGAGTTTCGTATCGACGGCTGTTCTTGGCGAGAGACCGGCGGTCGATTCCGAACAAGGCGCCACGCAATTCAAGCAAGCCGAGCAATGGGCGTTGGGAACCGAAGCCAGCGGCTGCCCGCCGTAAAGCAACTCCACCGGATACACCGGGCACAAACTAGAGCACCAACCGCTCTTCCATTTGAAGACGAACCCCATCCCGATGGCCAAGAGCCCCACCACGAACAAAATGGCGGCGAGAATCGGGCCGTTCGTATCCAGCACGACCTTGCGCAACGGAATGACCACAATCAGCAGAAGAAAGGCCCCCAAATACAACCGACCCCGCCATGTTTTTGAGAGCCGCTTGCCAAGAGAAACACCAAAATGATGAGGCGCCAGCGACAAACTTCCCAGCGGGCAAAGATTCCGCCACACGCCCGGCGCAACAACGAGCAAGGCCGGCGCTACTGGAATGAGAACATTCCAAAGCAGGTGCAACCCGAGCGCCGGTTTGAAGATCAGGGCGCCCCAAAGGAACATGCCCGCCGCCCATGCGAGCCATTGCGCGGTGCGCCAAGCCGTTAGTTTGAGCGGTTTAAGCGTCGGAGGGACGTACGTCGGGGTGATGCTGGCCTTGTCCATCTGGGGCTCCGAAATCTCGCGTTTCCAAGGAAACGCGGAAAAACTACGCCTCGGTTCAGAAGCCTATTCGTGTTTCTATGTGAACAACCCCAGGCTATCGGTTTTAGCCTTGTAGCCGGGGAAAAATCCGTCGGGAACGTCGAATTTCATGTGTCCTTGCAGCACTTCGGCAAAGATATCGCGGAAGTCGGTGGTGACGGGAAGATCGCGTTTTTGATTCAGCGCGCTGTCTTCAAGTCCTGTCCATTTGCCATAGATCTTGCCGCCATTTACCTTGCCGCCCAGCAGCCACATGGCGCCGCCGTGTCCGTGGTCGGCGCCGGCATTTCCATTTTCCTTGCAGACGCGGCCAAATTCGGTGCAAACGAGCACCATGGTGCGGTTGAGGTCGGAGCCGAGGTCGGTCATGAAAGCTGAAAGACCCTCAGCCAGGAACGCGAGCATTCGATCAAGGGCGCCATCCACCGAACCCAGGCCGATGTGGTGGTCCCAGCCGCCGACATCGGTCGCGGCCACTTCGAGCCCCACTCCCGACTTAATCGCCTTGGCGAGTTTTTGCATGCGGCTAGCGAAGTGCCCGGCTGGATACTCCTGAAACGCCGTGTCGTCGAGACCTTCTTCGTCTTCTTCACCCTCTAAAACCTCTTGCAGTCGGCGCAAGCCGTAGATGGTCTCGCGTCCTGACGCCATGACGGGGTCGGCTTCGATGCCGCTACGAACGTTCGTCGATTTTTTGAGGAAATTGGCCAAATCCACTTTTTCCTCGCCGGCGTAAAATCCCTCGAACAGATCGAGCACTTCTTGAAGACCGTTCAGGTCGTTCGGAACCGCCAGCACCGGATAACGCCCACGAAGAGATCGGGGCAACAATTCCTGCATGGCCAGGGTTCGCAATTCCGGCAGACCATATCCCTTATTCGCTTCGGGAACCGTGGCCGCGAGGTAACGATTCAACCAACCATCGTGAACGGTTCGGTTGCCCGGCGCGGCATACTCCATGAAGTCTTGGGCGTCGAAATGGCTGCGCGTCGAATGCGGGGAGCCGGAATTCACCACGGCGGCAACCTTGCCTTTGTCGTACCACGCCTTGAGCGGCTCCAACGCCGGATGGAACGCCCACTGGTCGTCGAGCGCGATCGACTCCTCTTCCTTGACAGCCACGGTGGGGCGAATCTCGTAGTATTTCTTATCTTTGTGGGGAATGATCGTGTTGAGTTGATCTTGCCCGCCCCGCAAATAAATGACCACCAGAACGGGATTGTCTCGCGGGCCGAACTGGGCTCGGGCGGCGGCGCGGAACCCGCCAACATTCAGGCAAACCGCACCCGACGTAATGGCCGACATCTTCAAGAAGTTGCGACGTTGCATGATGTATTCCTCATATTCTATTTGTGTGTTTTTTGGAGCGGCGCCGACCGGAGTGCCGCCACGCTACTGACGCTGGAACTCCGGCGAACCCAGCAAAATGCCAACAATGTAGCCGCCTAGCTGTTTAGGCGTGGGATTAAAACGCGCGTATTTGGCGATCACGGCGTCGAGCGCGTCGGAGGTTTTCTCCGTGCAACCGCCGGGAAGAATACGTTTGGTGAGCGTCTCTTTCCACTGCACCGGATTGCCCGGCTTCAATTCCTCCCAGTACGAATCGGGAATCCTGACGCCGCGAATCTGTTCCAATCCCAGGCCCAACGAGAACCTCCAACGGGGCGCCATCACGCCAGGATCGCGCCAGGCGTCTGCCTGATCGTAGTAACCGGTGGGGTCTTCACATTGATAGATCGGTTCGCTCATCAGCAGCAAGGCGCCGTGAATGCCTTCGGTGAATTCGATTTCCGCGTTGGTCACGCGCAGCGCGCTGGCGACAAACTCGAAGGGCCGCTTGAACTTCGATTGGTAGTGTTTCGGGTTGTAAAACTCGTCGTCTTTTAGAACGGCTTTGTACATTTCCCGCATGTCGGTTTTTTTCCGCCGATACACTTTGGCCACGCGATTGACAAGCTCCTCAGGCGGATCGTCGGAAACCAGATAGCGGCAAAGTTTGTAGGCCAGGAACTTCGCCGTTCCCTCATGCATGGCGAGCATTCTCAATACGTATTGGCCTTCCATTTCCGGATTTCTCGGAAAAGCTGGAATTCGTTTTTTGAGTAACAGATGTGGTTCGCTGGCGTGCATGTCTCTGCGGAATTCAAACACAATGGGCTTTTTGGGATCTTGCTGCAATGTCCAGCCGGTGAGTATGTTGGCAACCGTGATCACATCTTCCTGCGTGTAATAATTGTCGACGCCCAGCGTGTGAAGCTCCATCAGTTCGCGGGCGTAGTTTTCGTTGATGCCTTTCATTTTGGCGATGTCGACGGCTTCCATCGCGGCGCCGAAGTCGCGTGTTTTGAAGAGCGCCTGCTGCGCTGCGGCGACCAGATCGGTTCGCGGCGCGGCGCGTGAAAGGTAGTTATCCAGATAAACAAGCATGGCCGGATGCCGCGCCTCTTTGTTCAACATGGCGCTGAACTTGCCGAATGCTTCGCCGCGAATGACGTCGCGTTCGTACTCGGTCGCGTAATACTTGACGTTCCCTTTCGAAATGTCGATGTTGAAGTGGTTTCGCCAAAAGTCGCAAACCACTTCCTTGAGTTGGTTCTCGCCGTACACCGCCAACAGCAGCACGGTGTCTTTCAAATCGTTCTTGGGAACTTCGTGCGTCGCGCGGGCTTCGGCGCGCGCCTTACGTTGCTCGGGGGTCGGATTACGGAGCAGCGGAGGAACCGGCACGCGATACTTCTGGACAATCTCCTGATTGCTCATCGTCAGTGAGGGAATTTTAGCCAAGCGGGCTTTCAGGGCGTCGGTCTCCGGGACTTCGCCTTCCAACTGCTGTTTGAGCCAGACGTCGATCCCGATTTTTTCAACTTCGTTGATCGCCTCGTCGGTCGCTCCGAAGGTGAGTCGGCTGAGCAGGTGATGAATTCGCTCACGCTGATCGAGCGGTTTGGCGGGGTCTCGCACAAGCGAAGGCGTTCCTTCTCGCGCCTGGCGGCCAAAGTTGGTTGCTTGCTCTTCTTGGGCAAGCGCCAAGGAGGTGAGGAAAAGGCTGCACAAGATGACGCAGCCAATGGTACGACGTGTGAAAAGCTCCATAACGCGCTCCTTGAGGGGCGGGAGAAGCTGGCCGCGCACATCAACCCGCAGATTAGTCAGGCCACGGAAAAGTCAGGCCGCAGTTACCCGAATAGAAGAGCACACGCACGAAGTGAAAATCGATTGTGCGGGAAACTGATGGAACTTTTTTTTGACGTTGGCTATCAACCGATGATGACTCGCGAGCATCGCTCCCATTCACTGTGGATCGTTTCTAGCTCCCTTTCGACTCCGACGTGCTTCCCTGCGTTGGTGGCTTAAACGCTCAAGCAAATCTCGCGCCAATGTGTTGGGTCTTGACGAACGGCGCGTGTCTGGGGCTGCGGCTCGAAACTCGGATTTCACACGGCGCGACAGACGCTCCTGTTCGTCTATCACGGCATCGACCGACAAGAATGCCCGGCGTACGGAGTTTCGAGACGCAGCCCGTTGTTGGCGTTGACTGTGGCGCCTGCCGCAAATTCGAGCGCAACGCGCTAACGTTTGCTCCGCTCGATGCTAGGCGCAATCGAATAAATCACCAAGATAGCGTGACGAAATGGACGCCCATCGCGCGGTTTCGCACAGATCGTTGGTCGTGATCGGTGTGCATGTGCGAATCGTCGAATGCTTGGCAAAGTATTGGCTGAAGAACGAGTTGGAGGCAAGATCGCCAAAACACATCGGTTTCGGGGCGAGAGCCGCACGTTCACCGGTGCAATAGGAAGAGCGGCTGGCGCCGCCGAAGCGTTTGGCGCGTCTTTTGCTACAAAGGTAACTTATATTGCGCGATTTCCCAGCGGAGGCGCCGTTGTGCATTCCCCCATTCTCTCCGAAACGCCTTCCGACCTCCAGGTTTCTATTCCGATTTTGGAGCAGAACTCCCCTGTATCGGAGCAGGACCCCCATGGCTGGATGCCCGACTTTGCCGGTTGGTATCAAGATCTAACAACCGGCGACGAACAGCTCCTCGATTTTGGATCTGCCTGCTGGCTGACAAGCCTAATCGTTCACTTCGTTCTGTTGGTCACACTGGCAATGGTCGCCGCCGGGACACAACCGTCGGATTCTTCGACAACGCTCGTTATTTCGGCCCCCGACGCCGAATTAACCGAACCCGATATCGATGAACTTTCGCTCAATATCACCGACAGCGAAAATTCGCTCGAAGATATTGGCGGCGTTAGCCTGGGCGAAGTAGAGGCCGCCGCGCCGCCTCCCATGAACGACGTGGTCGACATGCCGGACATGAACGAGTTGGACGCCGGTCCGGTTGAGTCCAATAAAATGGACGTAACCTTGCAAGAGTTGGCTTCCAACGACAACGCCGGGTTCATCACAGACATGGCCGGTATTCCCGGGGTTGTCGTTAACGCGCACGGCGACGCCGGTTCGGTGGACCGGCTCACGGCCGAAATTCTCACCCGGCTCGAATTGAGCCAGGTGCTGATCGTCTGGCTGATGGATGCGTCGGAGAGTTTACGGCCCCGCCGTGAACAGATCATCAAGCACTTCACTCGCATCTACACGGAATTGGACGAACTAGCCGAAGACTCCGGCGACGCCCTGCTGACCAGCGTGATCGCCTTCGGCGCCGATCTTGACGTCAAAACGCCCAAACCAACTGCTGATCGAGAGGAAATTCTGGCTGCCGTCCGAGATATCAAGGCCGATACCTCGGGGGTGGAGAATGTTTTTGCGGCGGTTCATGCGTCGGCCATGGAATACGCCAAGTTCCAACGCGCTGGCCGCCACGTGATGCTGATCGTTGTCACGGACGAAACCGGCAACGACGTCGAGAAGCTCGATGCAACGCTCGCCATGCTGAAACGCCATCACATGACCGTGCATGTGATCGGCCCCATCGCTCCCTTCGCGCAACAGGAAATCACGGTGAAGTGGACGGACCCCGAAACGAAGGAAAATTTCTATGTGCCCGTCGACGCGGGCCCTGAAACGGCTTACGTCGAGCAAGCCGCCCTTGATGTTTGGGATAACGGCCCCGGCTCAGCGCCGCGTTCATCGGGTTTCGGGCCTTATGCATTAACGCGGCTGACGCACGAAAACGGCGGCATGTATTTGTTGCACGACGACGGTCGGATTCCCGGACCGAGTTTTGAGGTCGACCGTCTGCGCCTCTACCGGCCCGATTATGTGTCGGACGCGCAATACAAAAAGCTGGCCGACGAGCATCCGCTTCGACTGGCGGTATTGCGAACGGCCCAGGCAACCAATCAATATCTAACCGAACCTCTCCCGCGCACGATGCTCGCCGCCGGCATTCAGTTCGAGATCAAGCCCACGAGCAAAAAACTACAGAAGGTCTCTGCTGTTTTGGACGCCGGCCTCAGCACGTTGCAAGAAGTCGAAGACGCGCGGAAAAACGAAACGTCTCGCCGCTGGCTGGCTCATTACGACCTGCTCCGAGGCCGTTTGTTGGCGAACAAGGTTCGCTGTAACTCCTACTCGCAACTCCTCAAGGAAATGTACGCCAAGCCGAGGGAGCCGGTCGACGGCACCAAGAACGCTTGGCAGGCAACCGGCCTTCCTCTTGACGAAGCCACTGAAAAGGACCCCGCTGCCGACAAAACCTCCGCTGACAAAACCGCTGGCGACAAAGCTCCGCCTCTGGAGCGCGACGATATCAAGCGGGCGCGTGAGCAATTGGAGCGCGTTGTCAAAGACCATGCCGACACGCCCTGGGCCGCAATCGCGAAAGATGAACTACAGTTCGCTCTGAGTTTCCAATGGCGGGAAGCATTCATGGAGCCGCCCGAGGGTGTTCCGTTGCCCTGGGACAAAAAACCCTGGAGCGAGCTGACCGAAGCCCAGAAGGTGGCCAAGGTCGCTTACGAAAAGAAGAAAGCGGCCAGAAAACGCAAGGTGAAAGCCAAGCCCGGCGCCAAGAAACGCGGCCCGCCCAAATTGTAGGACGCCGGCCGATGAACATCGCGAAAAACGCCTGAGGCCGTCCGAGCAATTCGTGTCGACGTTCGCTCCTTCTTGTCCTTGCGATGGGTCTAAAACCCTGTTGTTTATACACAAATGCACCGAGACAACGTACGATGGCCGATCTCCGTTCGTAGGACCGAAGGCCTTATTCACATCCTGCAAGATGGCGGGTGAACTTGGCCTTCGGCCAAGATGAGGACTGTTTTTTCCCGTCCCTGGGGCGATGCCCCAGGTTACGATGACCTTGGCCTTCGGCCAGGGATATCGCATTTATTTCCGGGGCGGCGATGTCTAGCGGTTGGCAAATTTTCATCCGGCGCTTGCCGAAGTACCTGTCCAAGATATATTCCGTGCAATGATGTTATGAAATCCCCGCCAAGCCGGAGGCTTGCCAGCCATTAGCCGGTGGTCGAGCGCAGCGAACACCACCGGTAGGCTACCGCAGCGAACGACGCATCCCGGCGGGATGCCAGATGCAGCGGGCGCGAGAAACGCCGCGAAACAACGCCGCGAAACAACGCTGTCATTCGCGCCGCCCATTGCCGCCCACCGTTGCAGTCTACGCTGTGGCGTGTTTTGTTCTCGGACGCACGCCACAGCGTACACTCCAACAGCGCGGCCGCCGACAGCCCATGTGTAGGATTCCAATGTGGGCGGTTTTCACAGCGTCGGGCGTTCCACGCGGTTTGATCGCGTCCAACGGCATGGTATTGTCGTAGTACGTCTGCTAGTGGTTCGACCTTCGAAGAGGCCATCGTACAGAGTGTCTCGAAAAACTCATAACATCGAAGAGACGAACATATTACGTTTTATCGAACTGGATTCTCATGACAAAAAGTTTCAAGCATCACCGCCGTCAAAGGCGGGAGCTGCTCCGCATCGGCGGACTGAGCCTGTTCGGCATGGGGCTGGGCGAACTCCTGCACGGCCGCACTTTGGCGGCCAACGCCGGCTCTTCCTCTTTTGGGCAGGCGAAGTCGTGTATTCTGCTGTTCATGTGGGGCGGCCCGGCGCACCAAGATACCTGGGATCTCAAACCCGAAGCGCCGACGGAAATACGCGGCGCCTTCAAACCGATTTCCACGGTTACGCCGGGCGTGCAAATTTGCGAGCACTTTCCGC